>NZ_JBHXME010000238.1:0-12623 GCF_042721125.1 Streptomyces sp. NPDC058469 | reverse complement strand
GAGGACGGCACACCGGCCGAACTGATCGCGGGCACCGGACGGTTCGCGGATCTGCACCGGGCTTGGCGGGACAGCCTGGCGTGAGCGCGGTGTCCCGCGCCAACGCCGGCCACCCGCGCACACCGGTCACCCGCACACACCGGTCACCTGAAAGACGTCCGCTCCAACACCAGTCACCCGGAAGACACTTACGTGTCGCACTCCAACACCGTCCGGCACAGAGAACACCGCGCCCGTACCCGCCCCCGCACCGGCACCCTGATCCGCTGATGACAGGTGGGGCACGGGAACGACACCCGCAAGCTGCCGCCCTTGTCCCCGCTGAAGGCATACGGCACGCCTGCCTGTACTCCAGGTCCGGGCCCATGCCGCCGGTCATGGGCATATCGTCGCCGCCCCGCCCACCCCGCCGCGGTCAACGGAGGCTGCTGCTCGTCACGCCGCGCCTGCGCCATCCCCTTGACGTACGCCGTGTAGGCCTGCGGACTGGTGAACCACACGGAGGGATCCTCACCGAAGACCAGGGCACGCTTGGCGAGGACGTACCCGAACTCCTCCGGCGTGAGATAGCCGAGCTTCTGCGAGGACGCCGAGTCCTCCCGGTACGCGTCCAGCAACAGCCACCCCGCGCCCAGATACGTCGCCGCCGTGTCCGTGAGGATCTCGTTCTCGCGGGTGCCGGGGAAGGACAGGTCGAGGCGGTGCAGATAGACGTGCATCACCTCGTGCGCGAGAGCCGCGCCGATGTCCCGGCGATGCGTGCGGAACCGGTCGTTCAACTCGATGAAGTACTCGGGCCCGGCGGTGAGTTCGACGTTCGCCGCATGTGTCATCTCACGGAAGCTGATGATCGGCCGGGCGTCCGGGAGCCGGTAGTGCCGGACCATCTCGCGGGCCACCCGCTGCGCGCCCAGGTGCAGGTCGTCCGTGTCGCAGAACGCCACGTCGACCGGGGCCACGCTGGTCGCGAACGTCTGGACGGTGTCGTAGGACAACCGCTTGTAGAGCGCGGTGATGGCGTCCCGCACCGTATCGAGGTGCGGGTAGCCGTGCTCGACCGGTCCGTCGTCCGCCACATCCGCAACCCCCAGAGACGCCCTGAACCCGCATCCACTCTATGCCGATGAGCCCTGGATGCCGCCCCCATATTTCCCTGACAGATCGCGGGCGGGAAGGCTATGCTCCCCGCGATGACGACGACGATGGCTCACTCTGTTCACAGATCGGGGGTCCCGTCCGCGCAAGGTGAGTGCTGATGCTCCCTTGCACCGCGAACGGGGATTCCCGACTTTCCCTCTGGCTGCGCGTGCGCGAGTTCGCCGTGCCGCCCTCCATGATCGAGACCGCTACGGCCCGCCGCCGCGCCGGGGACTGGGCGGGCGCCTGCGCCGCCGCGGGCGTAGACCTCGATCTCGATCTACGGTCCGTAGCGCGCACCCATGGCCGGGAACTGGCCGCCCGGGTCCGCGCCGATCTCCGCAGACTCGCCCCTGACCTGCTCCGTTGGCATCTGCCGAGGATCGCGCCTGACGGCTTGCTGCGCCCGGGACTGACCCTCACCCTGGCCCGCTACGGGGACGATGCCACCGGCCCGCCTCACCTGGTGGTCCGGACGCCACCGGCCTGGGCGGACGGCGGCCAGCGCATCAGCCTCGCGCTGTGGGACGGCACTCGTCGCGACGCCGACGCCCGTCGGCATCCGCATCCCCGGCCCAGCCGATGGTTCCGCCTCGACCTGCACCGACATCTGTGGGACGCGGGGAGGAGCGGTGAGTTGCGGGCCCGGTCCGGCGCCGATCGGCCACCCGCCGACGGCCTTCCACCGATCCCGGATCTGCTGAAGGTCCCGGATCCGCTGGAGTTGCTGGAGGCGGTGCCGGAGGGGCGTCACTGTGCCGTCGACCGATGGGCGGCGGAGGCGGCGATCCTGCTCCACGCCGAGGGACGCACGACCGGTCCCGTCACGGTACGAATCGGCTCCAGGCACCGGTTGGCCCTGCATCTGGACCTGGATGTGGGTCTGAATGTGGGCCTGGACCCGGATTCGATCGCGGACACCCCGCGTATCGCACCCGCCCCGACGGACGGCGGTGCCACCGCGCTGCCGGTCCTCCCCGACGCGGCGACCTGGGTCCTGCCCGACCTGGAACTGCTCCGCACCGGTTCGATCGACGCCGACCAACTGCATCCACTGGTCGCCGCCGCACTCGTACCGGACGGTCCTCGCCCTCGGCCTCAACCGGACGCCCCCGCGCGGATGTTGGACCAGGCACGGGAGCCGCACCTGGTCGAATGCCGGGGCGCCCACCACCGGATCGGTCTGGTCGACGGCGTACTGGCACCCCTGGACCACGATCCGACCGAGATCCGTCGCGAGGAACTGCTGGTCGCGCTGACCGGCACCCCGCTGCCCTGCCTGCAGGCCATCGACGAGGCCCACCGCCACCCGGACTGCCTCACCGGCGTGCGCGAACGCCTCATCCACGGTGACACCGCGGGCGCACTGGCCGTAGTGGAAGGCCTGTTGGGCCCCGACGCGGTACTGCGCGGCGGCGCCCTCCGCGACGAACTCCGGGCGGCGGCCGAACGGCGGCTCGCGTACGGGCTGTTCAGGGCGGGCCTGACCGGTCCCGGCCCACAGTCCGGCCGCTTCTATCCGGGCCTGCCGCATCCCCGGATCCGCCACCACTCGCGCCCTCGCCACACCACCGGCCGCTGACCGCACAGGGCGCCGTCACTCCTGCCCTCACCCGCCCCACCACTCACGCGAACTCCCACACCCACGCACGTCCCACCCCAACCCCAAAGGTGACCCACATGCCCACACGCACCCTGTACGCCGCCACCGACACCACCTCCTCGCCCTCCCGTCCCACCCAACTGGACGTCGCCGGCGCCCTGTTGACCCTCCTGCGCGACACCACCACCGAACCCCGCCCCGACACCCAACTGGAGGCCCTGACCCTGGCCGTCGCCGCCGACCTCCCCGTCCTGCTGTGGGGCGAGCCGGGTATCGGCAAGACGGCCGCCCTGACGCAGCTCAGCGCGGCCCTGGACCTGCCGTTGACCACGGTGATCGCCAGCGTCCACGAGCCGTCCGACTTCTCCGGGCTGCCCGTCGTGGGCGACGATCCGGCCGAGCAGGGCGTCCCGATGGCCCCGCCGGACTGGGCCGTACGACTCGTGCGGGCGGGCCGGGGGCTGTTGTTCCTGGACGAGTTGTCCACCGCGCCGCCCGCCGTGCAGGCCGCGCTGCTGCGGCTGGTGCTGGAGCGGCGGATCGGCGCTCTGCGGCTGCCGCCCGGGGTGCGGATCGTGGCCGCGGCCAACCCGCGGTCCTCGGCGGCCGAGGGCTGGGAGTTGAGCCCGCCGCTCGCGAACCGGTTCGTGCACCTTCAGTGGACCCACGACCACGAGGTCGTCGTACGCGGACTCGGTGGCACCTGGCCGCGGGCGACCCTGCCGCGGCTCGATGCGGAGAAGCTGCCCGAGGCCGTGGACTTCGCGCGCCGCGCGGTGTGCGGGCTGCTCACCGGGCGCCCCAAGCTCGTCCACCAACTCCCCAGCAGCGAGGCGCGGCGCGGCGGCGCCTGGCCGTCGCCCCGGAGCTGGGAGATGGCGATGAGCCTGATCGCGTTCGCGACGGCGGCCGGTTCCTCCCGGGAGGTGATGTCCCTGCTGGTCAGGGGAACGGTGGGCGACGGTCCCGGCCTGGAACTGCTCGCCGGTGTGGACCGGATGGACCTCCCCGACCCCGAGATGTTCCTCGCCGACCCGACGGCCGGCGAGCTGCCCGCGCGCGGGGATCTGCGCCAGGCCGTGCTCGACGGCGTGGTGGCCGCGGTCCGCAACCGTCCCGACAGGGCCCGTTGGGACGCGGCGTGGGCGGTCCTGGTGCGGGCGTTGGAGACCGGCGCCCCGGACCTGGTCGTCGTCCCCGCGACCACGCTCGCCTCGCTGCGCCGCGAGGACTGGGACGTTCCCGCGTCCATCGAGCAACTCGCCGGAGCCGTCGCCCTGTCACAGCGGGCGGACCGCGCCGCCGCGGCCGCGAAGGGCGGCCGATGAACACGACCGTAGCCAAGGGGGCGGGCGCTCTCGACCTCGAAAAGCTCTTCGCCGCCCGCCTCCACGCCGCCCGGGTCCGCCCCTACCTCGCGACGGCCCTGTTCGCGCTCCACACGGTCGAGTCGCGGCACGTACCGACGATGGCCGTCGACCGGCACTGGCGCTGCTACGTCTCGCCGGGTTTCGTGGACCGGATGTCCGTCGAGGACCTGGCCGGCGTCTGGGTCCACGAGGTGTCGCACCTGCTCCGCGACCACCACGGGCGCAGTGACCGCGTCGCCCGCGAGCGCGGACTCACCGGCCCGGGGGAGCGGTTGCGGATGAACATCGCCGCCGACTTCGAGATCAACGACGACGCGTTCGGCGACGGCCTGGTCGCCCCCGAAGGCGCGATCCAGCCGGGGACTTTGGGCCTGCCCGCAGGAAACCTGATGGAGGACTACCTGCGCTGGTTCCAACTCGGGCCGCGTACCCAGGAGTTGGCCTGGCTGGACTGCGGCAGCGGCGCCGACGGGCTCGACCGGGAGTGGGACCTGGGCGCGGACGGCGCGCACGGGCTCAGCGAGCAGCAGCGCGACGCCGTCCGCTTCCGGGTGGCGCAGGGCATCACCGGCCGCCCCGGCAGCGCCCCCAGCGGGTGGCGGCGGTGGGCGGAGGAGGCGTTCCATCCGCCGCAGCCGTGGCGGGAGTTGCTGGGCGCGGCGGTCCGCTCGGCGGTCTCCGCACCCGGCGCGGGCGAGGACTACACCTACGGCAGACCCTCGCGCCGCTCGGCGTCGCTGCCCGGCATCGTGCTGCCGAGCCTGCGTCGCAGACCGCCCCGGGTATGCGTGGTGATCGACACCTCCGGGTCGGTCAGCGACGCCGAGTTGGGCAGCGCGCTCCTCGAAGTCGCCGCGATCTCACGGGCCGTGGGCGGCCGCCGCGACCTCGTCACCGTGGTGCCGTGCGACGCGGCGGCGCGGGTCGCGCAACCGCTGTGCCGCGCCGAGGGCATTGAGCTGCTGGGCGGCGGCGGTACGGATCTGCGCACGGGCTTCGCCAAGGCGCTGCGCGCCCGGCCCGACGCCGTGGTGGTCCTCACCGACGGCCAGACCCCCTGGCCGGAGTCGCGACCGCCGTGCCGGACGGTGGTGGGCCTGTTCCCGCGCCGGTACGAGGGCGGGTCGTACGACGAGGACGACCCCGACTACGTGCCGGACACACCGCCCGACTGGGCGCGGGTGGTCGAGATCGGGTCCGTCCCCATTGCCCGATGACCCTCAGCGGCTCCTCTCAGCAGCTCCGCAGCGCGAGGGTGAACTCCGAATGGGCCGGCGCCTCTTGAAGCTCCAGCACCCACACCTCGTTCACGCCCTCCCGCAGGACGGCACCGGGGACGTACAACTCCCGTTGCGGTCCCGCCGACCAGTACCGCCCCAGATCGAACCCGTTGATCCACACGAACCCCCGCGTCCAGCCCGGCAGTTCGAGTACGGCGTCCCCGGCGCCGCGTACCTCGACGGTGCCGCGGTACAGCCCGGGGGAGCCGTCCGAGGGCAGTTCCCGCAGCGGAACCCCCTCGACGTCGTCCAGCGCGTCCAAGCGCAGCCCACGCGCGCGTACGTCGTGCAGATACTGCCGCTCGTGCAACAGCCCCCCGGTGATCCCCTTCGCCTCCCCGAGCCGCGGCCCGTAGTTGACCCTCCCCAGGGACTCCACCCACAGCTGCACACGCGCGTGCCCGGCGACAGGCTCCTTGAGCTGCTCGTCGCCCTCCATGAGCACCCCGGCACGCTCCCCGTCGACGTACACCACAGCCACGTCCCGCAACCCCCGCGCGGTCAGCGGATACGGTGCGCGCGGTCCCGGCACGGTCACTTCGTAGCGGACGATTCCGCGGTCCACGTCCAGTTCCTCGAAGGTCGGCGGCACCGGACCCTCCGTCTCCGGCCCGCCGCGTGCCTCCAGTACGTCGGCCAGGGGCGCCCAGCCCGTCAGGCGCGCCTCGGCCGGGGCGCCCAACGGCGCGGGGGCGGGCGGGAGTTCGGGCAGCGGGCCGTCCGCGTACGCGGCCAGCACCTCGCGGAAGCGCCAGAACTTCTCCGTGGGGCGCCCGTACTCGTCGATCGGCGCGTCGTAGTCGTACGACGTCACGTCGGGCTCCAACGGGCCCTCGTGCAGGGCGCCGCCGCCCCGGTTGGCGCCCGCCCAGCCGGCGAAGTTGGTGCCGCCGTGCGCCATGTAGAGGTTGACCGACGCGCCGCACTCCAGGATCTCCCGCAGCGCGTCCGCCGCGTCCCCGGCATCGCGGACGACGTGCTCGCCGCCCCAGTGGTCGAACCAGCCGCACCAGAACTCCATGCACATCAGCGGCCCCTCGGGGCGGTACCTGCGCAGCGCCTCGAAGGCCACGCGCGCGTGGGACCCGAAATTCACCGTCGCGAGCACACCGGGGACCGAGCCGCCGCTCAGCATGAAGTCCTCGGGACCGTCCGAGGTGAACAGCGGGACCGTGACGCCCTGGTCGCGCAACAACTCCTCCACGCGCCGCAGATACACCGCGTCGGAGCCGTAGCTGCCGTACTCGTTCTCGATCTGCACCATGATCACCGGGCCGCCGCGGTCGAGCTGGCGGGGCACGATCTCGTGCAACAGGTGGTGGAACCAGCGCTCCAGGTGGCCCAGGAAGCGTGCGTCACGCGTACGCGCGCGTGCCCCCAGTTCGCCGGTCAGCCAGTGCGGCAGCCCGCCGTTCTCCCACTCCGCGCAGATGTACGGCCCCGGGCGCACGATCGCCCACAGGCCCGCCTCCCGGGCCGCGTCCAGGAACCGGCCCAGTGCCTGTACGTCCCGGAAGTCGCCCGGCGCCGGCTCGTGCAGGTTCCACGGGACGTACGTCTCCACGCAGTTGAGGCCCATCGCCCGCAGCATCGCCAGCCGGTGCCCCCAACTCGCCTCGTGCACCCGGAAGTAGTGCAGTGCCCCGGACAGCAGCCGCACCGGCCGCCCGTCCAGCAGAAAGTCCCTGTCGCCCACCGTGAACTCACTCATGCCGACGACTCTCGCCCCTTGGCGGCGATCACGTCCATGGACAAAGATCACCGCTACTTGGACCGAGACGACGAGAGCGCACGACAGCGCGGGAAGGGCGGGCCCGGATGTACCACACCTGGATGCGTTTCTTCACGCCCACACCCGCCCACCACCGCCTCGGCCTCGCCTGCCTCGGCGTCGGCCTCCAGTACGGCGCCCTGCCGACCGTCGGCCCCCGCACCCTCGACCACCACGTCGCCGTGGTGATCAGCGCGGGCGGCGGCTGGTACCTGAGCCCCGACGGCCGCCGTACGACCGTCACCGCGCCCGCGCTGCTGTGGCTCACCCCCGGCGTGCCGCACCACTACGCGCCCGACCCCGGCGCCGGCTGGGACGAGGGGTTCGTCGACTTCACCGGGCCCGCGACGACGACGTACACCGAACTCGGCTACATCGAGCCGGAACGGCCCGTGGTGGCCCTCTCGGACGCGGCCGGTCCCCGCGCGGTCATCGGGCGCATGGCCCGCGCCGCGCGCCGCGGCAACCCCCTCCTGGAGGTGGAGACCGGCGCCGCCGTCCACGAACTCCTGGTCGCCCTGCGCCGCGCCCGCGCCGATCTCGCCCCCGACGGCGACCCGGTCCTCCAGGCCCTCGCCCGGGACGCCTGCCTGCCGCTGAGCGTCGCCGACCACGCGGCCCGGCACGGCATGACGCCCGCCGCACTGCGCGCCGCCGTCCGCCAGGGCGCCGGATGCAGCCCCAAGGACTACCTCCTCGGCATCCGCCTGGGCCGCGCCAAGGAGCTGCTGGCCGCCACCGAACTCCCGGTCGCCGCCGTCGCCCGCCGCGTCGGCTACGACGATCCCGCCTATTTCTCCCGCCTGTTCACCCGCCGCGTCGGCATGCCACCCGTCCGCTTCCGCGCCCAACAGGGCCGTACCGTCCCCGGCGGCTGGAGCGACCAGGTGCCCGATCCGGCCGATCCGCCGATCATCGAGTGGCCGCACGCGACGTAGGTCCGATGATCCAGTGGCCGCACGCCGCATAGGGCCGATCATCGAGTGGGCGCACTGCACGTAGGGTGGTCGCCCATGACCACCAGCACCAATGGAACCGGTGACGTCGACCCCGCCGTGCGCGAGGAACTCGCCCGGCTGCGTGACAGCATCGACAACATCGACGCGGCCGTCGTCCACATGCTCGCCGAACGCTTCAAGGCCACCCAGCAGGTCGGTTTCCTCAAGGCCACCCACCGGCTGCCGCCCGCCGACCCGGCCCGCGAGGCCCGCCAGATCGAACGTCTCCGCGCCCTCGCCGAAAGCGCCAAACTGGACCCGGCGTTCGCTGAGAAGTTCCTGAATTTCATTATCGGCGAGGTGATCCGGCACCACGAGCGCATCGCGGAGGACGCCGTGAACGGCGGTTCACCCACGGCGAACTGACCTCGTACGTCCGGTAAGGGGCGTGACAGCGGGGTGAGTTCGGGGCGATGCTGCGCTGTGCACTCCTTGTGCACTCCTTGTCAGGTGACGGGCACGCCCCGTCAGCGCCTGCGTCATAAGCTGGTTGTCCCACGCGGAGGGACGTCGGGCCATGCCGTCGGATGCCGAGATCCTCATCGTCGACGACCATGAGGACACGCTGTACGCGCTGGAGAGCGCCCTGGCCCCGCTGGGCTACCGGCTCGCCCGCGCCACCAGTGGCGACGAGGCGCTCAAGCAGGTGCTCCGCGGCAAGGTCGGCCTCCTCCTGCTCGACGTGCGCATGCCCGGCGTCAGCGGCCTGGACGTCGTCCGCTACCTGCGCCGCCTCGAACAGACCCAGCACATACCCGTCCTCCTCCTCACCGGCTTCGGCCCCGACCCCGAGACGACCGCCGCCGCCTTCACCCTCGGCGTCGCCGACCTCGTCATGAAACCCGTCGACCCCTGGGCCCTGCGCACCAAGGTCCGCTACCTCTACGAAGCCCACCGGCGCCACCAGGCCCTCGAACAGGAGGTCCGCGAACTCCGCGCCCTCCTCAAGGACCCGCACCCCTGCGAACCCCGCCCCGCCCTGCCCCACCCGGACGCGCGCGTGCCCTACCAGCGCGACGCACGCGACGCCCAGAACACCGCCCCCGCACCCGACCTGACATAGGCCCCGCACCCGACCGGACCCCGGTCCCGCCCGACCGGACATAGGTCGTGTACCGGACCACCTCTGTGCCATGTCAGTGCCATCAGGCAGCATGTCCTGCATGTCCGTACTGACGCGCGACGAAGCGCAGACCCGTGCCAGGCTCCTCGACGTCCACCGCTACACGATCGAACTCGATCTGACGACGGGCGAAGACACCTTCGACTCCCGCACCGTCATCGCGTTCACCGCTCGCGCGGACGCGGACACCTTCGTCGAACTCAAGCCCGCCGAGCTGCGCTCCGTCACCCTCGACGGCCGCCCCCTCGACCCCGAGGACCTCGTCGAGAACCGGCTCCCGCTGCCCGGCCTCACCGCCGGCGAGCACGAACTGCGCGTCGACGCGACCATGCGCTACTCCCGCACCGGCGAGGGCATGCACCGCTTCACCGACCCCACCGACGGCGAGACCTACCTCTACACCCAGCTCTTCATGGAGGACGTCCAGCGCGTCTTCGCCGCCTTCGACCAGCCCGACCTCAAAGCCGTCTTCGACCTGACCGTCACGGCCCCCGAAGGCTGGACCGTCCTCGCCAACGGCATCACCGAACACCTCGGCGAAGGCCGCTGGCAGGCCGCCCCCACCCCCCTCATCTCCACCTACCTCGTCGCCGTCGCCGCCGGACCCTGGCACTCGGTGCGCACCGAACACCGCGGCCTGCCCTTCGGCATCCACTGCCGCCGCTCCCTGGCCCCCCACCTCGACGCGGACGCCGACGAGATCCTGGACATCACCCGCCAGTGCTACGACCGCTACCACGAGAAGTTCGAGGAGCCCTACCCCTTCGACTCCTACGACCAGGCCTTCGTCCCGGAGTTCAACGCGGGCGCCATGGAGAACCCCGGACTGGTCACCTTCCGCGACGAGTTCATCTACCGCTCCGCCGTCACCGACACCGAGCGGCAGACCCGCGGCATGGTCATCGCCCACGAGATGGCCCACATGTGGTTCGGCGACCTCGTCACCCTCCAGTGGTGGGACGACATCTGGCTGAACGAGTCCTTCGCCGAGTACATGGGCTACCAGACCCTCACCGAGGCCACCCGCTTCACCGACACCTGGACCGACTTCGGAGTCGTCCGCAAGGCCTGGGGCTACGACGCCGACCAGCGCCCCTCCACCCACCCCGTGGCCCCGGAGAACGTCGACGACACCGCCTCCGCCCTCCTCAACTTCGACGGCATCTCGTACGCCAAGGGCGCCTCCGCGCTACGGCAGTTGGTGGCCTGGCTCGGCGAGAAGGACTTCCTCGCCGGCATCAACACCCACTTCGCCCGCCACAAGTTCGGCAACGCCACCCTCGCCGACTTCATCAACTCCCTCGCCTCGGGCACCGAACGAGACGTCCACGCCTGGGCGGACGCGTGGCTGCGCACGACGGGCGTGGACACCCTGACCCCCACCGTCACCCCTGCCGACGACGGCACGTACACCCTGACCGTCGACCGCGCGGGCAGCCGCCCCCACCGCATCGCCGTCGGCCTCTACGACCAGGACCTCGGCGATGCGGATCGCCTCACCCTGCGCGAACGCCTCGACCTCGATGTCCCGCAGACCGAGCCCCAACCCCTCGGCAAGCGCCCGGCATTGCTCCTCCTCAACGACGGCGACCTCACCTACGCCAAGGTGCGCTTCGACCCCGACTCCTTCGAAACCGTCCGCACCAGCCTCTCCGGCCTCCCCGAACCCCTCACCCGCGCGGTCGTCTGGAACGCCCTGCGCGACACCGTCCGCGACGGCGAACTCCCCGCCTCCGCCTACCTGGACGCCGCCCGCGCCCACCTCCCGCACGAGACGGACCTCGCCCTCGTCCAGGGTGTCCTCGCCTTCGCCTCCGCCCAGGTCACCGACCGCTACCTCACCCCCGAGGCCCGCCCGGTCGCCCTCGCCACCCTCACCGCGCTGTGCCGCGACCTCATCCGGCGTACCGAGGACGGCTCGAACCCCGGCCTGCGCCTCATCGCCGTACGCCACTTCATCGACGTCGCCGCCCACCCCGACACCATCGCCGCCTGGCTCACCGAAGGCACCGTCCCCGGCGGCCCGGAACTGGACCCCGAACTCCGCTGGCGCGTCCTGGCCCGCCTCGCCGTCCTCGGCGCCACCGACGAGCCCGCGATCGCCGCCGAGTTGGAACGCGACCCGTCCGCCACCGGCCAGGAAGGCGCCGCCCGCTGCCGAGCCGCCCTCCCCGACCCCCAGGCCAAACGCACGGCCTGGGAGGCGATGTTCACCACGGACGACCTCTCCAACTACCTCTTCACCGCCACGGCCCAGGGCTTCTGGCAACCCGAACAGGCCGACCTGGTACGGGACTACGTGCCCCGCTTCTTCACAGACGCCGTAGCCCTCGCCACCCGCCGGGGCCCCGCCATCGCCGACGCCGCCGGCCGCTGGGCCTTCCCCACCCACGCCGTCGACCCCGAAACCCTCCGCCTCGGCGAGGAATGCCTCCGCGACGCCGACCTCACCCCGTCCCTCCGCCGCAAACTCGTCGACCAACTCGACGACCTGGCAAGGGCGTTGCGGGTACGCGGGGCGGAGTGACGGAAACGGCGACTTGTTGGGCGCCGGACGGCATCATCCAGCCTGTCCGGCGTTTGAGGACGAGGCCCCTTCAGGGCCGATGAGGGTCTGGGGGCGGAGCCCCCAGCACCGCCCGCACCAACACAGGTCACCCCCAACACGTTTTCCCCGTACGGCAGTACCCCCTTTCGGGTTCTGATCGTTGTTCTTCCCGGGCGCGTCGACGCAATTGCGTACAAGCTGGAACTCCCCCTGCCCCGCGCCCCGGAGGACAGCATGAGCAGCGCTCCCCTCGCCTCAGGCCCCGAAGGACCCGACGCCCTGCGGCCGTTGCTCGACACCGTCCTCGACGCCCTCGGCACCGGCCGCCGGGCGCGCGGCGGACCGTTCCCCGCGGGCGGCCCCGACGCGGTCGCCGCCCGCATGCGGGACGCCGTGGGGGACGTACTCCCCGACGGCGGCGACTCCGACGCCCTGCGCACCCTCGTGCACGCGCTCGCGGAAGGCGCCGCCGACCCCGCCGACCCGCTGTGCGCAGCACACCTGCACTGCCCGCCGCTCGCCGTCGCCACCGCCGCCGACCTCGCCGTCAGCGCGCTCAACCCCTCGCTCGACTCCTGGGACCAGGCCCCCGCCGCCTCCGCCCTCGAAGCCCTCGTCACCCGCACCCTCGCCCACGAGATCGGCCTCGCCGACGCCCTCGTCACCACCGGCGGCACCGAAGCCAACCAACTCGCCCTCCTGCTCGCCCGCGAAGCCAACGGCGGCAGCGTGCGGTTGGTCTGCGGAAGCAACGCCCACCACTCCCTGCCCCGCGCCGCCTGGCTCCTCGGCC
>NZ_JBHXME010000237.1:0-12642 GCF_042721125.1 Streptomyces sp. NPDC058469 | reverse complement strand
GACGTGCGACGGTCCCCACCGGGGCGACGCCGTGGTCAACTTCGATCCCGGCACCGAGGATCCGGTTCGCAAGTGCCGGCAGCAATGGCAGGAGATGTTCGGCGAGCCGGCGCCCGGCACGCTCACCGCCTGCGTCGACAGCTCGCAGCAGGGCTCCATCGTGGTGTACGCCGGAGGCCGGGACCAGTGCGGACGCCACCGCGCGGACCCCTATCGCGGGCCGACCAGGGAGCAGCTCGGCCTCTCCCTCTTCCGCGCCGACATCAAGGCGCACTTCGCCGAGCGCACCTGTGTTCCCTACTCCGAATTCAGGAAGGTCGTCGGCCAACTCCTGGCCAAGCACAACCTCACCGGCTGGAAGAGCGGCCACTTCCAGACCGCCGACAAGGAACCGGAAGGTCCCTGCGCCGAGATCAACTACTACGACGAACCGGAACAGACGATCTGGCTCGGGGACCACAAAGCCGGCGACCCCCTCACCTGGCCATAGACGGACATCGCCCACACACCGCGAAGAGCGAGCGGCGGCGGCTCTTCTGCGACCGCCGCCGCTGTCATCTGCCCCGCCGTACTGCGCGCGCCCACCGATCCGACGTCAGGGCGACCGCTCAACTCCCAGTGAGAGCGGTCAATCTGCGTTGGGTCTCGTCGGTGACCGGCAGCGACAATTGATCTGACCTTCCCCGACAGAAGGGTCCGTCCGTTCATGGGGTCGGGCCGCCGTCCTTGAGCAGAAGCCACCCGCCGAGGCCCATGCTGCGGGACGCTCCCACGCCGGCGGCAGCGCCGCCCACCGGTGCGAAGCTCGACGGCATTTCACCGTGGCGGCCAGCAGCGCCGTGAACCGCGAACGGGTCCCGACACGCATCCATCGCCGCACGCGTGGGGGGAGTTCGCATTCCACCCATCAACTCCCCATTCTGCGGCGGGAGTTGTCCAAGGCGTCCCCTTTTGAGGGCTGCGCGCTTGAGCGTGACGTTCGACAAGGCACGGAAAGACCGGACGCGTGAGACGCGGGTGAACCCGGACGTTGTCTCGTCACGTTCGAGTCATGGCCCCGCTGAATGTTTTTCCTGCACGACCCTTGCCGTCGTTCGCGGCCCCTCCCTACAGTCTCGTCCCAGTCAGTCGATACGTATCGACATGTATCGACGCCGAGGAACGGAGGGAGGTGCTCGCATGGTGACAAGTCGGGATGTTGCCCGGTTGGCGGGCGTCTCCCAGAGCACGGTCTCCTACGTCATGAGCGGACGCCGCTCGATATCCCCCGAGACCCGACGTCGGGTCGAGGAGGCGATCGAGACGTTGGGGTTCCAACCCAACGCGGGTGCGCGGGCGTTGGCGAGTCAGCGCAGCCAAGTCATCGGGCTGGTCGTGCCGTTCGCGCCGGGGGCCGACATGACGGGGGTGCTGCCCTTCATCGAGACGATCACCAAGTGCGCCCGGGAAGAGGACCACAACGTCATCCTGGCCACCGAGGACGAGGGCGCCGAGGGCCTCACCCGGCTCAGCGACCAGTCCCTGTGCGACGCGATCGTGCTGATGGAGGTCGGGTCCAAAGACCCGCGCATCTCCCTGGCGGCCGGGCTGAGCGTGCCCGTCATCCTGATCGGCGTACCGGACGACCCCGCCGGCCTGTACTGCGTCGACCTGGACTACACCCTGGCCGGGCGCATGGCGGTGGACGAGCTGGCCGACTCCGGGCACGACCGTGTCGTCCTGCTCGGCTACCCGCGTGATGTGATGGCGCGCGACGTCAACTTCGTCCGCCGTTTCTTGCGGGGAGCAGAGGAATCGGCCGCCGCGCACGGCATCGCCTACGCCGAGGTAAGCCCGCTGGACACCAGCCGCGCCGGAGCCGAGGCCGCCCTGGACGAGGCGCTCACGGAACCGGTGCCCGGCGGTGGCGGCAGGCTCGGACTCGTCGTCCCCGACCCCCAGTTGATCCAGCCGACCTTGCAGAGCCTCCTGGACCGCGGTCTGGTTCCAGGACGCGACCTGTCCGTCATCGGACTGTGCACGGACCGGACGGCCGAGACCTCCACGCCCCCCGTCACCAACCTCTCGCTGGAACCCAGGGACGTCTCGCGCCGCGCGATGAGGATCCTGTTCCGGCTGCTGAACCGCGAGAGCGTGCCCACCCCTTCGACCGTTGAACTGGTGACCCCACATCTGACGCTGCGTCAGACCAGCCTGCCTGCCCACTGATCCCCACTTTTCGTGTCAAGGGGGATGACGCGTCACTGCTGTCGATACGCATCGACACCCCCCGCGCGGTCCGCCCGAGACAGCGCCGATCGAGGAGAGAACGAACATGGCTCAACGACGAGCGATCCTCAGCCGAACAACACTGACGGTGGCCCTCGCACTCCTGGCACCGCTCTCCCTGAGCGCCTGCGGTTCGAGTACCGGATCGTCCGGCGGCGCCGACACACTGCGGGTGATGGACTACTACGCCGATCAGCCCGACAAGGGGATCTACGCGAAGGTCCTGGACGCGTGCGGGCAGCAGAACGGCGTGAAGATCAAGCGGGAGGCCGTGGCAGGCCCGTCCCTGATACCCAAGGTGCTGCAACAGGCCTCGTCGCGGACCCTGCCCGACGTCCTGATGCTCGACAACCCCGACCTGCAACAGATCGCCGCCAGCGGCGCCCTCGCCCCGCTCAGCGACTTCGGCCTGAAGGCGGACGGATACGCCGAGGGCGTGGTGGACGCCTCGACCTACCAGGGCAAGGTCTACGGCCTGCAGCCGGTGACCAACACGCTCGGCCTGTTCTACAACAAGGACATGCTCACCAAGGCGGGGGTCAAGCCGCCCACCACCTGGGCCGAGCTCAAATCAGCCGCCAAGAAGCTCACTTCGGGCAAGCGGTACGGCATCGCCTTCGCCGCACCGGCCACCTACGAGGGGACCTGGCAGTTCCTGCCCTTCATGTGGTCCAACGGTGGCGACGAGAAGGACATCGCAACTCCCCAGGTCGCACAGGCACTTCAGCTCTGGATGGACCTGGTCAAGGACGGATCGGCCTCGAAGTCGGTGGTCAGCTGGGCCCAGGCCGACGCCGACGACCAGTTCGCGGCGGGCAACGCGGCCATGATGATCAACGGCCCCTGGCAGTTCCCGATCCTCGACAAGAAGAAGAGCCTGCACTACGGCGTCGTCCAGATTCCCGTGCCCAAGGCCGGCGCAACTCCGGTCGTCCCCCTGGGCGGTGAGACCTGGACCATCCCGCAGACCGGCAACGCGCAACGCCAGGAGAAGGCGGCCAAGGTCGTCGCGTGCCTCAACTCCGACAAGAACCAGTTGTCGCTCGCCGAGCAGCGCCAGACCGTGCCGACGAGAACCGCACTGATGGACAAGTTCGCAGCCGAACAGCCCAGGATGAAGGCGTTCACCGACCAGGTGCGCAACGCCCGTGCCCGCACCGGTGAGTTGGGCAAGGACTGGCCGAAGGCGGCCACCAAGATCTACACCGCGATACAGACCGCACTCACCCAGGGCGCGTCTCCGGCGAAGGCACTCAGGCAGGCCCAGGATGGCTGACGTGGAAAGGCGGGCGGTACGGACCGTAGGCGCCGAGACGGCGCCCAAGTCCCTTGCCCCGTCAGGCGGAACGGCAGGCGGAACACCCCACAACCACTCCTCCTGGCGGCCCAAACGCAGCCGGCGGCGCCAGTCCCACCTGCTGTTCCTGCTCCCCGCCCTGGCCTACATGGTGGCCTTCTTCGGCTACCCGGTCGTGAAGAACGTCGTCATGGGGTTCCAGCACTACACGACGACCACCTTCTACACCGGCCAGGCGCCCTGGGTCGGCCTCGCGAACTACCGGGCCGTCATATCGTCCTCCGTCTTCGACAAGGCACTCCTCAACACGGTGCTGTTCACCGTGGGTTCGATCGCGGGGCAGTTCCTCACCGGTCTGGCGATCGCCCTGTTCTTCCGCCGCAGGTTCCCGCTGAACGGCGTTCTGCGCTCGCTGCTGCTGTTGCCGTGGCTGGTGCCGCTGATCGTCTCCAGCGCGGTGTGGCGCTGGATCCTCGACCAGGACAACGGCGTGCTCAACCGGTTCCTCGGCGCCCTGCACCTCGTACAGGACCGTCCCGGCTGGCTGACCAGCACCTCGCTGGCGCTGTTCGCGGTGATCGTGGTCAACATCTGGATCGGGATCCCCTTCAACGTCGCGATCCTCTACGGCGGACTCCAGGACATCCCCGAGGAGTTGTACGAGGCGGCGGCCCTGGACGGTGCGACGGGCTGGCGGGCGTTCCGACACGTGACCTGGCCCCTGCTGCGGCCCGTGGTCAGCGTGGTGCTCGTCCTCGGCGTCGTCTACACGGTCAAGGTGCTGGACGTCATCCTCGGGCTCACCAACGGCGGCCCGGCGAACGCGACGCAGACCATCGCCAGTCAGTCCTACCAACTCTCCTTCCAGCAGTTCGACTTCGGACAGGGTGCCGCGCTCGGCAACATCCTCATCGTCATCTCGCTGGTCTTCGCCGTCCTCTACCTGCGCGCGAACCGCCGCGCCGTCGAGCAGTGAGGCCGTCATGGCAACTGTCACGCACACCTCCGTCCCACCGGTCACGCACACACCCGTCCATCGGCGCTCCCGGCGGCGGCCATGGGGATACACCGCGATCGGCGCGCTGATCCTGGCCGTGATGCTGTTCCCGGTCTACTGGATGGTCAACGTCTCCCTCCAGCCGGCCAACACCGCTGTGAGCACGCCCTGGTTCCCCACCCACCTCAACTTCGACGGCTACGCCACCGCGCTGAGCCAGCAGGGGGCCAACCTCCTGACCAGCCTGGTCGTTGCGGTGGGGAGCGTGGTGTTCAGCCTGATCATCGCGAGCCCGGCAGCGTACGCACTCGCCCATGTCAACGCGCGCTGGGTCGGCCCGGCGCTGTTCGGGATCCTGATCAGTCAGATGGTCCCCGGCATCGTCGTGGCCAACGCCCTCTACAGCGCGTACAACGATGTCGGGCTGCTCAACTCGATCCCCGGTCTGATCCTGGCCGACTCCACCGCGGGCATCCCCTTCGCGATCCTGATCCTGCGGGCCTTCATGGGCAACATCCCGATCTCGGTGATCGAGGCGGCCCGGGTGGACGGCGCGGGCAGGGTCCGGGCGTTCGTGTCGATCGTCCTGCCGATGAGCAGGAACGCCCTCATCACGGCGGGGCTGTTCACGTTCCTGTTCACCTGGAGCGACTTCCTCTTCGCGCTGACCCTGACGACGACCGAGGACGTCCGTCCCGTCACCCTCGGCCTCTACCAGTACCTCGGCTCCCATGTCAGCGACTGGAACGCGGTGATGGCCACCGCGACCCTCGCCTCGGTCCCGGCACTCGTGCTGCTCCTGGTGGCACAGCGCTACATCGCCACCGGCGTGACCGGCGGAGCCGTCAAATGACCCGCCCCCAGGGCGACTTCGGAGAAAGGCAGAACACCCCTGTGACCACGTCTTCCGCACCGCCCCCGGCCCCGATCCACGTGACCGTGTGGGGCGAGAACCGCCACGAGAAGATCGAGGAGCACGTGGCCAAGATCTACCCTCAGGGCATGCACACCACGATCGCCGAGGGCATCAAGGAGAACCTCGGCGACGCCTGCACCGTACGCACCGCGACGCTGGACGACCCCGAACACGGCCTGACCGAAGAGGTTCTCGCCTCGACCGACGTCCTCACCTGGTGGGGACACGCCGCCCACGCCGAGGTGTCCGACGAGGTCGTGGAGCGGGTGCACCGGCACGTGCTGTCCGGCATGGGCCTCGTGGTGCTGCACTCCGGCCACTGGTCGAAGATCTTCGTCAAGCTCATGGGCACCAGCTGCACCCTGCGCTGGCGCAACGAGCACGACCGCGAGCTGGTGTGGACGGTGAATCCCACGCACCCGATCGCCCAGGGAGTCCCGCATCCGCTCGTCGTCGACGAGGACGAGATGTACGGGGAGTTCTTCGACATCCCCGCCCCGGACGAGCTGGTGTTCGTGAGTTCGTTCACGGGTGGCGAGGTGATCCGCAGCGGCTGCACGTTCCGCCGCGGCCACGGCAGGATCTTCTACTTCAGCCCAGGCGACCAGGACTACCCCGTCTACCACAACAAGGACATCCGCCGGGTGATCGCCAACGGCGTCCAGTGGGCGCGTACGGACCGCCCCGAGCGCAGCCACCCGGTGCTGCTGCGCTACGACACCGACGACTTCTTCAACGGCACCGACTACTCGGGGCCGCTTCGATGACCCACCGGACCATCCCCTGCGGGCCCGACAACCCCCTGCGCGTGCTGGTGGTCGGTGCCGGCTCCATGGGACAGCAGTGGCTGACCACCGTCACCGCCGCACCCGAGGCCGAACTCGCCGGCATCGTCGACCTCGACCTGGACACCGCCCGGCGGTCCGCCGCCGGCCTGGGCCGGCCGGACCTCCCGGTCGGCTCCGACGCGGTCGCGCTCGCGGCCGACACCGGCGCCCAGGCCATCATCAACGTGACGGTTCCGGTGGCCCACCACCCCGTCACCACCGCCGCGCTGTTCGCCGGCCTGCCCGTCCTCGGCGAGAAGCCGATCGCCGACACCCTGGCCCACGCCCTGTCGCTGGCCGCCGCGGCCGAGGTGAGCGGCGAACTGTTCATGGTGAGCCAGTCACGGCGCTGGAACCCCCAACTGTTCGCCCTGCGCGGGATGTTGGGGGAACTCGGCGCGATCGGCACGCTGACGACCGAGTTCTTCAAGGCTCCGCACATGGGCGGTTTCCGCGAGGAGATGGCGTACCCGCTGCTGATCGACATGGCGATCCACGCCTTCGACTCGGCCCGCTTCCTGCTCGGCGCGGACCCGGTCTCCGCCTACTGCCAGGCGTACAACCCGCCATGGAGCTGGTACGACGGCGACGCCGCCGCGAGCGCCGTCTTCGAGATGGAGGGCGGTGCGCGCTATGCGTACAACGGCAGTTGGTGCAGTCCGGGCGCCGAGACCTCGTGGAACGGCACGTGGCGGGCGAGCGGCGAGAAGGGCTCGGCGCAGTGGGACGGCGACAACGAGCCCGTGCTCGTCGCCGACGTACAACCCGCCGAGCGGCCCCGCTCCCCGTACTCCGACATCGCCGGAGCGCTGGGGGTCTTCGTCGAGTCCCTGCGGACCGGCAGCACGCCCATGGGCGAGGTGCACGAGAACACCGTGAGCCTGGCGATGGTCGAGGCCGCGGTGGAGTCGGCCCGGACCGGACAGCGCGTACTCGTCGACGACGTCCTCGACCAGGCGTACGCGGTGGCTCTCCGCGAGGAGACCCGCCCCAACGTGCGTGCCGCTCTTGCCGGTTGGCCGTCGGTACGCGCCGCCCTCGCCCCGCACCAGACACCGCCCGCCACCGCGTCCGCCTGACGCCCTACCGATCCGGAGACCCCGTGCCCCGCCCTTCGCCCGACCCCGTGCCCGGCCGCCCCCGCCTCGGGGTGGCGATGATCGGCCACTCGTTCATGGGAGCCGTGCACTCCCAGGCCTGGCGCACCGCGCCCCGCGTGTTCGACCTGCCCTTCGACGTCGACATGACCGTCGTCTGCGGCCGTGACCCGAAGGGCGCGGCGCAGGCCGCCGAGCGGCTGGGGTGGGGCGACTGGGCGGCCGACTGGCAGGAGGTGGTACGACGCGACGACGTGGACGTCGTCGACATCTGCACCCCCGGCGACTCCCACGCCGACATCGCGATCGCCGCCCTGACTGCCGGCAAACACGTGCTGTGCGAGAAGCCCCTCGCCAACACGGTCGAGGAGGCGGAGCGGATGGCGGCCGCAGCGCAGGTCGCCGCCGAGGCCGGCGTCCGGTCGATGGTCGGCTTCAACAACCGGCGCGTGCCCGCACTGGCACACGCCGCCCGCCTGATCGCCGAAGGCCGGATCGGCGAGGTGCGGCACGTCAGGGCCCAGTACCTCCAGGACTGGATCGTCGACCCGGAGTTCCCGCTGGTGTGGCGGCTGCGCAAGGAACGGGCCGGATCCGGCGCGCTGGGTGACCTCGGATCGCACGTCATCGACCTGCTCCAGCACCTGACCGGAGAGCGGCTCACCGGGGTGTCGGCGACGCAGGCCACGTTCGTCACCGAGCGACCACTCCCGGCGGAATCCAGCGGGCTCTCGGCCCGCGCCGGGGAACAGCGCGGACAGGTGACCGTCGACGACGCGACCGCGTTCACCGGTCGGCTGGAAGGGGGCGCACTCGTCGTGGCCGAAGCCACGCGCTTCGCCACGGGGCGCAAGAACGCGATGCGGATAGAGGTGAACGGCTCAAGGGGGTCGCTCGCCTTCGAATTCGAGTCCATGAACGAGCTCCTGTTCTACGACGCGACCGACCCGGAAACGGAGGCGGGATTCCGCCGGATCCTGGTCACCGAGCCCGCACACCCCTACCTGGATGCCTGGTGGCCGCCCGGCCACGGCCTGGGCTACGAGCACGCGTTCGTCCACCAGGTCCACGACTTCCTGACCACGGTGGCGAACGACGGGAGTGACCCTCGCCCGTCGTTCGCCGACGGCCTCCAGGTCCAGTACGTCCTGCAGGCCATCGAACGCAGTGCCGCGGACTCCTCCCGCTGGACGAGCATCGGCTGACCACACGACACCTCCCGGCGGGGGTACCCTGCGCTCGCCGGTTCGGTCGGGGCCGGTGCGGATACGAATGGCGGTGGCGCCGAACCCGGTGCCGGAGCACACCCCCGGATCGGGTCGAACCCATACACCACTTCTCTGGACGCAACCCAGAACTCGGTCGTACTCCTTTCCTCTCAGGCTGCGTACGAGCCGGTCTTCTCACTTGTCGCGCAGCGACGCCATCTCGGGAGTTCCCCGCTGCGGGTGGCCGACCGTCTGCCAGAAGCGAAGCGCCGCACCGCATCGGAACCGGGGCGCGCCGGCCTGAGGACCGGCGCGGTCAGATCCGGGTTCGCGTCCTGAGTGGCATGCGGCAGCAGAGGCAACCAACGAGGCTCCTACGACCGCGAGTTGAGACGTCGAACACCTCCCTCAACAGCACGGGAGCCTCGCGCACTGTTCGGTAACTCCATGCCGTTGAGACGCCCCTGCTCGTCGACGCGGTGTGTTCAGGCCGGGCGCGCGTGGGTGAGGCAGGCGGGCCATCCGCGCTCCAGCAGGCGGATGATGGCTTCGAGGGCGTGGCGGGGGTCGGGGCTGGTGCGTGCGAGGTCGGGTGCCTGCAGGATGTAGCGGGCCAGGAGCCGGACCGAGGGGTCGCCGTGGGGCAGTCCGGTCTGCTCGGAGATGACGGTGGTCAAGGGGCCTTCGGCTGCGGCCCAGGTTCGCCGTGCGTGCTCGCTCAGTTCCGGGGTGGCATCGATGAGGGCGACCGTTCGCCGCCGGCCGGGAGCGAGGTGCTGTTTGAACGGGCCGCGCATGGCGATGCGTTCGCCGAGGGCCCGGGGGATGGTGTACCCGGGCGGGCGGTGCTCGACGGCGTCGACGAGGGCGGCGATGTGGCCGGCCCGGTCTCCGGTGAAGAGCAGGCTGGATTTGCCCTCGGGGAAGTAGCTGAAGAGGGTCCCGATCGAGGTGCCGGCGGCTTCGGCGATCTCGCGGACGCCGACGTTGTCGTATCCGCGTTCGGTGAACAGGTCGAACGCGGCGTTGCTGATGGCTTGGCGGGTCTCGGCCTTCTTGCGCTCGCGCAGCCCGGGGGGCCTGGCGGGTGTCGGGTCCGCGGCGGGTGCAGGGGTGGTGGTCGAGGCGCGTTGCAGTTCTGGGGCGGGCCAGCCGTCGGCGAGCAGGGTGATCGCGGCGTCGCGGGTGCGTTGCTCGTGGGCGCGGTCCGGGGCTGCTCCGCGGTCGAGGACGAACCGGGCCAGTGCGCGTGCGGTGATGGCGGCGTCGGGCGCGTCGGGTCCCGCGTCGGCGAGGGCCGCGGCCAGTTGCTCCTCGTGGCTGAGCCACATGCGCCGGGCGTACTCCCGAAGGGCCGGGGAACTGGAGACGAGCCGCTGGAAGGCTTCCCTGCGTGAGTCGGCGGGCTCTTGCAGGGCGCGTTCGCGCAGCCAGGTCCCGAGAGCATCGAGCGGCGCTGTTCCGTCCGGCCGCTCGCGCACCGCGCCGACCAGGCCGGTGCGGATGTCGTCGTCCATATCGAAGACGAGTGACTCCTTGGTCGGGAAGTGCTTGAACAGGCCGCTCATCGACAGGTCGGCGGCCTCAGCGACGTCTTTGACGGTGACGCCGTCGTAGCCGCGTTCGAGGAAGAGCTCCAGCGCGGCGTCCGCGATCACCGTCCTGGTGTGTGCCTTCTTGCGCTCTCTGCGTCCGGTCGTGGCCTCGGTCATGTCCGCAGTCTACCCACGCAGACTGAAACGACCACTCCAGTTGTGTCGTTATAGTTTTAGAGCAACACTACTAGTGTCCTTGTTTTTGTCGAAGGGGGCTGATCGTCATGCCCTCGGCAGCCAAGGGCAGCCCACCGGCCGCGCAGAAGACCAGCTGAGCCCGCCCGTCCTCCACCTGAACGGGGAGACCCCCATGACCACCGCCCACCACGCCATCGCGGTCATCGGCGCCGGCCTCGGCGGCCTGGCCCTCGCCCACGTCCTGCACACCCGCGGCATCGAGCCAGCCGTGTTCGACCTGGAGGCCGACCGGCATACGCGCACCCAGGGCGGCATGCTCGACATCCACCACGCCTCCGGGCAGATCGCGCTGTAAGCGGCCGGGCTGCACGAACAGTTCCAGGCGATCGTCCACCGAGGCGGCCAGTCCTTCCGCCTGCTCCACCCAGAACGGATACGACGGCGGCGTGCGCGCTGTCGAAGCACTACGCCCCGTCCTCGGGGCCCTGCAGATCGCCGACGTCGCCGCCCAGGTCGCTTTCAACCTGCACACCGACTTCGCCGACCAGCGCGAACCGGCCCCGCCCCGCACCAGAGCGCGGCGCTCGCCACCACCTTCGACCAGCTCATCGCCCGGTCCACCGCGCTGGCCCGTTGCGCCCAGCACCGTGACACCCCCTGGGCGGACACCGATCCACCCCTTCACCACACCGATCCCAGCCGAAGGAGCACGACCATGGACACCGATGTGATCATCACGGGCGCAGGCCCCGCAGGACTGACGCTCGCGACCGAACTGGCCCTGGCCGGCGTGCGCCCGATCGTCGTCGAAGCACTCGTCGAGCGCAGCGGGCAGAGCAAGGCGATGAACCTCCAGCCCCGCACCGCCGAACTCCTCGCTCTGCGCGGCCTGCTCGCGGCCGCCGACGACCAGGCGATCGGGAGGATCGACGACGGACACTTCGCCGGCGTCCCGCTCGACTACACCGCGCTGGAGACCCGCTACCCCTACCAGGTCGGCATCCTGCAGGCACGCGTGGAGCAGGTCCTCGAAGACCGCCTGGCCTCCCTCGGCGGCCAGGTCCACCGGGACTGGCGGCTGACCGGGTTCGAGCAGGACGACACCGGCGTGAGCGTCCACGGCCCCCAGACCCTGCGAGCGCGCTACCTGGTCGGATGCGACGGTGGACGCAGCACCGTGCGCAAACTGCTCGGAGTGGGGTTCTCCGGTACCGACGCCACCCGCTGGAACACCGTCGCCGACGTCGTACTCGAGGCGGGCTCGGCGGCGCCGCCGAGCGCAGTGACCAGGATGGGCCAGGCCCGACGCGTACGGCCCGACGGAAGCTTCGCCAGCGTCGTACCGATCGGCGAGCCGGGCCTGTACCGGTTCGTCTACTCCGGCACCGCCGACGACCCGGCCGAGGACCCCACTCACAAGGAGGTGACCGACCGCTTCCACACCTTCTACGGCGACGAACACAAGCTCGTCGCCATCCGCTACGCCTCGCGGTTCGGCGACGCCGCGCGCCAGGCCGAGAAGTACCGGGTCGGCCGCGTGTTCCTGGCCGGCGACGCCGCCCACGTCCACCTGCCCATCGGCGGCCAGGGCATGAACCTCGGCATCCAGGACGCCTTCAACCTCGGCTGGAAACTCGCCGCCGTCCTGACGAACCGCATGCCCGAAAGCCTGCTGGACACCTACGAATCCGAACGCCACCCCGTCGGCGCCCAGGTACTCGACACCATCCGCGCGCAGGCCACCGTGCAGACCCCCGAACCCGGCCCCAGGGCCATGCGCGAGTTCCTCGCCACCCTCCTGGCCCTGCCCGCCGCCAACCGCGTCGCGGCAGGAATGATCAGCGGACTGGACATCGGCTACGGCGACTCCGGCCGCATCGGCACCCGCCTGCCCGACTTCCCGATCCGCGACGGGTGGGCCAGCGGCCTGTTCCACACCGGCCGCGGCGTACTCCTGGCCACCGACGAGAAACACCTTGCCCCCGCCGGCCGCTACCAGGACCGGATCACCCCGGCCCTGGTCGAGCACCTGCCCTGGGACGATGTGGAGGCACTCCTGGTCAGGCCGGACGGATACGTGTGCGCGACCGCACCCGACGACCAGATCGACCAGGCGCTCCCGACCTGGTTCGGCGCCGCCGACTGACCTGTTGAGACGGGCGGAGGGTGAGATCCCCGGCTCGCTCGTCATCTACCGGAACGTATTGGAGTGGCGGCTCGACCCGCGCCGGGGGGACACGGCTGCCGGGAGCTGTCGACGGCCGCAGGGGGAAAGTCGAGGGCCTTCACTCCACGTAGC
>NZ_JBHXME010000236.1:0-13201 GCF_042721125.1 Streptomyces sp. NPDC058469 | reverse complement strand
CAGGGCCGCAGCTCGACAGGACGTTTTCCGGTGGATCGCCGAGTATTACAACCGGGAGCGGCTCCACTCGACCATCGGCTACATCACGCCGTACCGGGCAAGGACCCGCTTCCATCAACGGCTGGACCTCGCGGCATAAAATGGAAGTGTCGGCGCCTACGGGGTCACTTCAACTCACGCGCCACCCTCTCACGCCGCCATCCGTCACGATCTACAGTCGAATCGAAGGATCAACCGCCCTCACCACATGGCCACCCGCAAGCCCTCCATTGCATTTCCAAACCGCAGTCTCTTGGAAATAATCCACGTGCATGCCGAAGTCATGGCGGTCACAGACAGGCCAGACCGTGACGTAATAATCCATGACAAATTCCTGCACCCCTTCCGCCACGACACCCAGAACCTCCGCCCAATCCGGCGTCGAGACTTCACCGGACTTGAATCGAACCACACCGACCGGCCCAAATTCCGGGTCGCGGAAATAATTGACGTAGCCGAACTCCTCACCGACAACCTTTTTCCCCGTTTCATCAAATACCGACTTTGCGATCACCTCGAAGGCCGATCTTGCCATGGAAAAGGTTCGCATGGTCCACAGTTCACAGAATTCGCCTCCGGGAATCTCCCCATGTTCGTCGTAGACCTCGAACATCCATGCCAGTACCTCCTCGGGGATGGAATCCCCTTGCCGCCAGACGACTTGCAACATCCTGTCTCGCCAGTCCAGAAAATTCGACACCCTCGCCAGCCCAGCCTTCCGATGGATTCAGATTGAACTTCATATATTAAAATTTCTCTACAAAATAGCATATCGCCGGAAGGGGCCCTTCCGGCGATATGCTATTTCACTTCACGTCAGGTAAACAGTGCGTAGACCTTCAACCTTGGATTCCTCACGCAGATATTCTGGACAGTGACAGTGCCGGACCATTCAACATTGTCCGTCCAGTCGAACCATGTCGTGATCCCGAGGACGCTGTACTTTCCCCGCTCCGATTCCGACCTACCTCTATTGTTCGGAACTCCCCAGGAGGCGTGGAAGAAGTAATCCCCTGCCTCCGCGTGGCCGTAGCTCTGATTTCTCACGACCTCTTTCCCCGGGATTGTGATACTGAACACCAGTTTCACAGCACCGTACTTTTTCCATATGCTTTTCAGCTTCAGGCGCCATGTAAGGCTGCACTTGGAATGTCCGGTGCAGGATCGCCTGAGATACAGCGTATAGTTTTTTGTCGACTTCTGCTGATCGCGGTAGTTCAGTCGAGTCCCGCTGGTGTCCAGTTGGGAGACCGGATCGGCAGGGTAGATGTAGGCGTCGGCGTTGCCGCCGTAGACCGGATCGGCCTGGAGGAAGCGGCCGGTGGTCGGGTCGTAGACGCGGACTCCCATCAGGGTGTAGCCGGCCAGGCCGTCGGTGGCGCGTTGGTAGGCTCCCAGGGATCCGTACTCCGCCGCGGCGGCGGTGGCGTCCAGCGGGTTGCCGTACTCGTCGTAGCGCTGGACCGTGGCGGTGGTGGTCGCCAGTGCCAACTGGACGGCGATGTCACCGTGCAGGTTGGCCAGTTGGAGGACCGTGTCACCGGTGGCGCTCGTGGTCATGGCCAGGCCGCCGGAGAGGTCGGAGGCATTGCGCTTGACGGTGGGCGCGGAGCCGGTGGCCCCGGTGGTCGCCGTCCATGAGGTGGTGTCGCAGCCGCAGCTGTAGTGGTTCACCGTGCTGCTCGTGGTCGACCAGGTGGTGCCGCTGTCACTGGTGGTCGCGGTCGTCGAGGAGGCCAGGCGGCCGGCGGCGTCCAGACCCAGGGTCTTGCGGCTGGTGCCGAGGGTCTCCGAGGCGACCAGGTCGTTGGTGTAGTAGGTCAGGGCCGTGCTGCCGCTGGTGGTGGTGCGGCCGAACGCGTCGTAGGCGTAGCCGGACTTCGCCAGACGGTCGACCGTGTCGTAGGCGTACGACGTGGTGTTCGCGGTGGTGTCGGAGGTGCTGCTGTCGCAGTCGTCCGAACTCGTGGTCAGGGCCGTGCGGTTGCTGTTCGCGTCGAAGGTGTAGGCGCGGGTGGTGCAGCCGTTGGCGGTGGTGTCGGCGGCCTGGGTGAGCCTGCCCTTGCTGTCGTAGGTGTAGTCGGCCTGGGTGGTGGAGCCGTCGGTCTGGGTGTGGCCGGACTGCTTGTCCTGGATCGTGTAGGTCGCGGCGTCGGACAGCACGACGGCGCCCGTGGAGTCCGTGTAGGTCACGGACGTCTGGTTGCCCACCGTGTCGTAGGTCGTGGCCATGCTGTAGCCGCCGGGGAGGGACTCGCCGGTGAGAGCGCCGTCGGCGTCGTAGGCGATGGCGGTGGACTTCCCGGCGACGGAGTCGGTGACGGACAGGGCCCGACCGGTGGTGCCGTCGTAGGTGTAGGTGGAGGTGGAGGGCACCGAGTCGGACACCGTCACCAGGCGGTCGAGGGCGTTGTACGCCGAGGTGGTGACGCTGCCCGTGCCGTCGTCATACGACGTCGGGCGCCCGAGGTCGTCGTAGCCGTACGAGACGGTCTGGCCGTTCGACGTATGGGTGGCGAGCTGGCCGCTGGTCCCGTCATAGGTGTAGGTGGTGGCCGGGGTGGTCTTGCCGATGCCGCCGGTGACCGCCGTCTTCGTCGTGCGTCCGGCCGCGTCGACCGTGTTGGTGGCCGTGCGGGTCACACCGTTGGCGGTCTCCGTCTGGGTGGCGATCCGGCCCCAGCGGTCGTAGGTGTACACGGTGGTGACGGACTCGGTGGGGTTGCTCCCGCCGCCGGTGATGGCGGCTGCCGGCGCGGTCTTGCAGAGCATCCCGTCCCACTCGACGGAGGCGCAGGTGCCGGTGGTGTCCGCGTCGTAGTACGTGTACTGCAGCGTGGCCGCGTCCGAGCCGGACGAGCCGACGGTCCGGGTACTGGTGACCCGGCCCGCGCCGTCGTACGCCGTCACCACAGAGCTGTTCTCGGCGCCCGCAGTGGCCTTTGCCTGGCCGATGGACCAGTCGTAGGTCGTGGTACTCGTGGCGGTGTCGGCGTCGGTGGCGTAGCCCGCGATGGCGGCGCCGGACACCGTGGAGGTGACCAGGTCGGAGACCTCCGCATCGGTGGGCCGGTTCTCGTCGTAGGTGTACGAGGTATGGGCGCGGGCGGGAATCACGGTGCCGGCGGCCAGGGTGGACTCGGCGGTGGTGCCGGTGAGTTCCTTGGCGAGGCTGACCTCGTGCAGGGGGCCGTACTCGTCGGTGAGGAGTTCGCCGTCGGAGGAGTACTGGGAGATCGTGGTGAGGAGCCGGGCGCGGTCGACCGTCGACAGGTTGCCCAGGCCGAGGGACGCCAACTGGTCGGAGCTGCTGCTCAGCGCCAACTCACGGTTGGCCGCGGTGAGTTCGGTGACGATGTTGCCGGTGTCGTCGTACTGGGTCGCGGTGATCGAGCCGCCGGGGCTCGCGGTGTTGGTCTCCTGGCCGCTGGCGTTGATGTAGGTGACGGTGGCCCGGTCGTACGAGGACGAGGTCAGATCGCTGCCGGTGTTGGAAGAGGGGACGGAGTCGGCCGGGAAGACGGCCGTGGCGTCCGTCGGTGCCTCCTCCTGCGCCCAGGTGGCAACGGTGTCCGCGTCCATCTGGTGCGGGGCGGTGGTGCCGGAGAGCGGGACGTCGTAGACGACGGTGGTGACCGCCGTACCGGACGTCGTGCTGTCCGAACGCTGCGCGAGGGCCGCGCGGGTGGCTTTCAGGAGCATGCCCGCGCCTGCGGTCAGGGCCGAGCCGGCCTTGCCGTAGGTGAAGGTCCAGGGCAGTTGACCAGGGCTGGTGAGGGTGGCGACGCGGCCGTCGGAGTCGTAGGTGTACTCCGCCTTCAGCTCCGGACTGATCCGCGGGTCCCAGACCTGACGGAGCTTGCCGGACGCGCCGTACGCGTAGGAGGCGAGGGTCTCGGCGGTGGCGGTGGAGGCGCCGGGGTCGGTGGCCCACAGCTTGATCGCCTTGACCTGGCCCGCGTAGTCGCCCAGCGCGCTGGACGTGGCGGTGGTGGTGTCCGCGTAGACGTACTCCAGGACCCGGCAGCCCTTGATGGCGGGCGTCGCCTGGCAGACGGCCGCGGTGACCGCCCCGGTCGGGGAGATCACGTACTTCGGGCGTGCCAGGGTCGTGGTCCCGGAGGTGACCGTCTCGGAGACGGTGGTAACCGTGGTGTCGTCGACCGCAGTGGCGGAGGAGGACAGCGTCCAGGTCGTGGCCGCCGTCGCCGCCTTCGCGAACACGGTGGTGTTGGCGTCGGTATCGGTCAGCGTGAACGTCGTGCCGGACAGCGTGCCCGTCAGGGTCAGGGTCTCGGCACCGGTCTGCGGAGCCCAGCTCTTGTCCGAGTTCAGCGTGAAGGCGATCGCGCCGCCGTCCCCGCTGAGCAGTTCTACGGAGGAGTCGGAGGTCTTGCGGATCTGCATGTAGTCGCTCGCCGCGGCCGTGACGGAGGAGGTCCAGCCGGGGCCGAAGATCTGCGCCTGGCCTTCGGTGTCGGTGGAGTTGGCGCGCGAAGAGTACGTCCGGTCCACGCTCGCGTCGAACGCGGTCGCATCGGTGGCCGACAGCGTGTAGTCACCGGTCAGTTCGTTGACGGAGCCGGGGCCGACCTCGGTGCTCGGCGCGGTGCCGGCGTCGCGGTCGAGGGTGACCTGGACGGTCTGCGAGTGGCCGGTGGTGGTGCCGTCGGTGAAGGCGGCGCGGAGTTCGATCGCGCCGTCCTCGGAGAGTGAACTGACTGTGTTCCAGACCAACTTGGTGGCGGTGCCGCTCGTAACGGCGACCGGCCAGGCGGAGACGGCGGAGCCGGAGGCGGTGACATCGGCGACCGGGACGGTGTGCCAGTCGTCGGTCTCGCCGCGCCGGTACTGCCAGGTGACTCCGGTGTAGGTGGTCAGGCCCTTGGCGGTCAGGGTGAGGCGGCGGGCGGTGGTGTCACCGTCGAAGGGGGAGAGAACGGACGCACCGTCTTCGCCGACACCGAAGGTGTACTTGGTTGTCGCTGAAGAAAGGTTTCCTCCAGAGTCGACGGTGCGGGCGTAGAGCGTGTGCCAGCCGTTGGCCGGATCGATGCTCACGGTGGCTGCATCGCCGCCGGTGCCGTTGGTGGTGTCGAGCTTCTTGTTCGGAAGGCTGCTGTTGTCCAGGCCCCAGTAGTAGCCGGCACCGTCCGTGGAAGAGGTGTCGATGGTGCAGGTGTCGGCGTCCTCGGCCTTGGCCGTCCAGCCGTTCTGCCCGTACGTGGCACAGGTGACGGTGGGTGCGGCGGGCAGCCCGGTGTTCATCACGAAGGTGGTGTAGCCGGTCCAACTGCCGTAGTCCGTACCGTCGTAGGCCCGTACCCGGTACCGCAGGTGCACACCGGCCGGGAAGGCGGAGGCCGACGGGATCGTCAGTTTCACGGTCGCACCGGAGGACACCGAGGCCGACGTGCCGGTGTACGTGTACGTGGTGTCCGCGTACGCCGGGTCCGTCGTGATCTCGAACTGGCCCTTGGTGCCGGACCCGTCGGGGTCGGTGACCTTCGCCGAGAGGGTCGGGGTGAGCGCGGTGACGTAGCGCTTGCCGTTGTAGGCGTTGACCTGCGAGGGCGAGATGGCCGTCGAACTGGGCGTCGAGGGATACGAGTTGTACGTAACCGTCAGGTGCGGCTCGGTCGAGCCGTCCCCGGAGACGTAGTTGGCCGAGCGGAAGCGCCGCCAGGTCAGTGAGTCGGTCTCGCTGGCGCCGCGCAGCTGCAGGCCGTAGTTGGTCGAACCGTCCGCCCACGCCTGCACGATGGCGTCGATGTCGAAGTTCATCGTGCCCGCCGGGCAGGAGGTGCTGTAGCCCAGCGCGGCGGTGTTGGTCACCGCGCCGGTGGTCGTGGTCGTGGGCTGGGTGGCCCAAGTGACGGTGGACGACGACCAGGTGGAGGTGATCCGCCGCACCTGCGTGCCCGCGCCCGAGGTGGAGCAGGTCGAGGCGTAGTACGAGTACAGAGCGAGGTTGGTATCGGTGATGTGCTTGCTGGCGAACTTCGACACGTCGAACTTCAGGTACGAGCGCGCCACATCGCTGCCTGCGTCGTACGTGCCCGACTTCAACTCGGTCGAGGAGACCTGGGAGTCGGTGTAGTCCGGGGTCTGCACCCAGGTGTCCGTGGTGACGGCGAGGGTGGAGGTCGGGTCGACGGTGACCGGGTAGGTCAGGTCCTGGGTGAAGTAGTCCGCGTCGGGACTGAGGACCAGGGTCTGGGTGCCGTCGTCGGCGGTCTCCACCCTCGTGGTGACCTTCGCCGGGTGCTTCGACTCGCCGGAGGCGTCGTCCTTGGCGGCATCCCACATCATCGGCGCCGGGGCTTCCGCCACCAGCTTGCCGTCGGCGTTCTTCAGCAGCAGATGGCCCGAGTCGGCTGTCGACAGCTCAAGTCCCTTGAGCTGCAAGGGAATCCGGTACACCGGGGCGCTGTCGGGCGCGGAGTCCAGCACGATGTTCTGGCTGAAGCCCTGGGCCAGCGCCGTCACCGTCAGGGTCTGGTCGTCGCCCAGGTCGTAGGAGGCGGTGTCGTCCTTCACCGTCGGCGTCGGCAGCTTGGACTCCCAGCCCAGGCCGAACGACGTGCTCCCCTTGTCGACCGATGCCAGATCCGTGTCACCGCCGTCGGAGATGGTGATGTCGGCCGCGGCCACGTCCGGTTCCAGCGAGGCGCCGGTGTCCGAGAGTTCGGTGTTGATGTCCTTCCACTTGCCGTCCACCTTCTGCCGGATCGGCCCCGCATAGGTGGACGTCTGCAGTTCACCGCTGGGCAGCGCGTACGTCGTCGAGTCCGCCGTCCGCTCCGACAGCACCTCGATCCTGCGGTCCTGCAACCGTGCCATCAGCAGCGCCGCGTCCACCGAATCCACCGACGAGGCAGCGGACTTGGTGTCCGACACAGCCGTTACGACGGTGGTGTCCGAGCCGTCCGCGAACGCCGACCCCGTCTCCAACGACACCAGCGCCGTCTCCAGCGCCAGTACCGCAGCGACCGCCAACGCGGTCCGTCTCAAAGCCGCGCGCGATGAACTCGCCCGCCCCCTGGAGACCGGGATAGCCCGTCTCCCCTTGAGTCCCATCACATTTCTCCCGCTTCATCACTCACGGGTGCCATGCGCACCCGCGACGACGCGGATCAAAGGTCAGAAACCTGTGAAGGTCAACTCACGAAACTCACACCGTATTCATACGGTGATCACGAACTGAGGCAACGGGTCTTGACAGGAACGCCGCCCCCACTTCGCCACCCCGCGTCACCTGCGAGCGGGCCGCGATCCACCTGCACACATCGCGACACAAACCGGATGAATCCTCTTCATTTTCCCTGCATAAGACCCTGACCTGCATCTTCACAATCGTTAGTTACTCGTGACGCGCTGCAGCCCTTCCCGGATCGGTTTCGAGCCGCAATCCGCACCAGGCCGTCTGGCGATTCGCTTCCCGAGTCACAACCCGCCTCGAGACAAGCGCGTCGAAACGAGGTCACGGAGAGAACGGCAGGTAGTGCGCCACAACGCCGACCCGGACCGGACGTGGGCATCCTCACCGACAACCCGAACCTCACCGGAGCTGTTGAGCGCCAACTGCTGCAGGCGGAAGAGCCGCTATACGAGCGGGTTGTCGATCGCACCCCAGGTGAAGCGCGTTGATCGTGGAATTGTCCAAGGGCCACAACTCTGTGGCCCCAAGCACGCCTGTGACCGCACGGCCGACCGGGACCCATCCGCACAACCGCTGCACGCTCGGCCACCGCATGGCCACCACGCCGAACCCGACAGACCGAAGCCGACCGGCGGTACGGGGCAAAAGGCCGGTCACAGCGCTCTACGAACCGAAACACCCACTGGCAGTCGACCTCCGACCTACGCATTGCGATGCGTAGCCCACAGATGCCCGATCGGCCCGGATTCCAAGGTCACCCAAAACAAGAAACCCCAGTTCAGAGGCCCGACCTGAGGTTTCCTATGGAGCCCCCTGTCGGATTCGAACCGACGACCTACGCATTACAAGACCACGAGGGATCGTGTTGTGCGGTGCTTGGTCGTGCTACCCAGTGACGTTCTGCCTGCTTAGAGGATGCGCCGCAGGTTGGCCTGTACCACCTCGTGATGCACCGTCCAAAGGCGTCCGGCCACCGGGCGGCCACCACGAGCGCTATGGCCACGAGCATCGCCGCCTCCACCTGCCCGCCACACCTGTTGTGGCAGACCTACAAGTCACGGAGGATGCGCGCTCCGGCGCGCGGCCCACGAACCCTGCAGCGAATGGCATCAGCGGCAGTTCACCGGACGTCGACGTAGTCGGTGACCTGGGCGCTTCTGAGGTAGTGGTCTCCGGTCTGGCGGCTGAGGGCGATGGCCCAGGTGCCGTCCTGTTTGGCGGTCTCCATGCCGATGAGGTGGCCGTGCCTGTCGGTGCCCAGTTCGGTGACGTAGCGGTATGTGGTGGAGCCACGGGGCTTGAAGTAGAGGGTGGGGGAACCGCCGTAGAGCGGCTTCCAGGTGGTGCCGTTCTTGTACTGGAGGGTGCCGGCGAAACTGAACGCCTGGTTCTTGCGGACCGGGTTCGCTGAGGCGTGGAAGCCGGTGATGCGGGTGGCGTAGCGGTAGAGGTGAACGGGTTTGGTGGTGTTGGTCGCCAGGTCGGGATTGCCGTCGAAGCGGGCGCGCCAGTAGGCGTTGGTGTTCGTCGTGGTGAGGGTGCGGGCGAAGTCCTCCTCGAACAGGGGCTTGTTGTAGCGGATCTTGATGGGGATCGTGGTCGCGTTCTTCCAGCCGCTCTTGCCGTCCTTGGAGTACTGCAGGGTGACGGTGGGCTTGGCCGGCCATTGGGCGCGTGCGTCTTCGTAGTAGACGTAGCCGGAGACCTTGAGGGACGAGGTGTCGGTGAGGTCCGCGCTCATGTCGAGGTGGGTGGCGTAGGCGACATGGAGGCTGAAGGGTTCGGTGGCAAGTTGCTGGAAGGGCATGTAGTCGGTGCCCGCCATGAGTTCGGCTGCCGGGGCGGCGTTGTAGGAGGAGACGTGCAGCGTGTAGGCGCCGTGGCTGTCGGTGGTGGTCTCGCCGACCTCGAAGGAGGGACGGTTGCTTGCGTCAAGCCCGGCGAGGGAGATCGTGGTGTTCGGCAGTGGCTGCCAGCCGGCGGTCGTCTGGATCTCAGCGCGGCCGGTGACCGTGCCGGTGGCGCCCTGCTTCAGGTTCAGGGTGTGCGTGCTCGCGGTGAAGCGGACCGGTGTCTGGGTGGTGTGCAGGGACTTCTTGGGGCTCAACAGGTCGATCGCGCCCGGGTAGTTGACGGAGGCCCCGGGAGCGGCCGTCAGGTCGACGGACGTCTGGACGGGGACGAAGGCGGCGGTGAAACGGCCGTCGGCCGTGCTGGTCGCGTTCACCCGCCCCCGCCCGGTCTCGATGTCGACGGGTACGCCGGCGGCGGGAGTTGGGGTGTCCGGGTGGCGGGGGTCCGTGGCGACGGCGGTGCCGCTGACGGTGACCTGCTGGTGGAGGTAGTCCGGCACGGCGGGGGTGGCGGTCAGCTCGGGGATCCTGACCAAGGTCTGATACCGCAGCGTGTGCGGGGAGAGGGCGCCGGTGACGGTGGCGCCGGAGGCGTCCTCAAGGTCGACGGTGACCCGGTAGTCGCCGAGGTCGGCCAGATGGACCGGTGCCCGCCAGACCCCTGACGTCGCGTCCTGTCCGGTGTACTGGGTGAAGTCCTCGGTCGATCCGGCTTCCGGTCCGCCCGCCGGTGCGTCCAGCGGATAGAAGTGGGCCGTGATGTGCGTGAGAGGCCGGTCCGAGTGCGCGGTCACGAAGACCAGCCCCGGTTCGTACCAGCCGTCCGCGTCGGACAGGACGGGGCCGCCGGTGGTGTTGTCCGCGTGGGCCGGGGCGAGGCCCGCGAAGAGGGTGGCGGACAGGGCGGTTGCCGTGGCTGCCGCCAAGAAGGTGCTGCGTCTCAAGATGGTCCCCCCAGGGAATCGGCCGACTTCAAGCGTGAGTGTGAGGATCGCGCGGAAGGGCTGCGCCAGGTCGAGAACCTTCAGGCCGGCACTTGTGCGCGAGTTCGAGGGTCGGGTGATCGAGAACTTTAGTGACGCGCCCTGACAGAGCGGTGCCTGGGAGCGCCGTACGGGCGGTTTGCAACCTGCCAACTCCCGAACGCCCCTTGCAGATCAGCCGAGTTGGCCGACAACAGGGTGGTCGCCCTTCGCGGCGGCGTCGGCCGGGACGGAGCGTTTTCGTAGATGTGGATGTTGCTGACCTTGCCGTTGGCGTACTCGCCGTAGGCGCCCTGCCAGAGGCGACGGCATAGGCGTCATAGACGCCGACCAGGTGGGTCCATCGGCCGACGGCCGGCAGGTGCCACGTGGACCTCTCGGCCTGCGAGACCGTGCGATACCGGGTCCCCGAGCGCCTCTTGGATGCACCTCGGCGGAACATGACAGTTCATCAAGTTGCGTCAAAGAGTGCCCACTTGGCGCGCAGCGTTGCCGGGGCAAGACCTCTTCAGATATTTCGCGCAATCCCACACGATTCACCAACCACAGCGACTACTCCTTCTCTACCGCGGCCGGGCCGTCCCCGAGCTGCGCCACAATTGCAGCCCCACACACAGCAGACGTCGGTACGCGAACCTCTGGACCCGCCCGGATCTTCAGTCGACCAAGTAGTCGGGCAGATCGACTTGCCCTGAATCCCGGTATGCGCGGAGGCGGTCATTGTCGTCCTCGATCGCCCTCAGAACCGCATAGGCGCCGACGACGATCCCGGGTAAAGTGCCGGACCAAAGATCCCGGTACAGCAACCAGAGCCCTTGTCGCGCGATCTGCTGGCACCGCTCCGACGAGTCGTCGCCGTCGTTGAACACCAGTCCGCTGAGTAGATCCAGGCATACGAATCTCGCGCCGGGAGAAAGGTCGCCCGCAAGCGCCGCCATGAGCACCGAGGCGACGGGCACCGCCGGCTCCTGCGGGATCGACTGGATCATGGCGTGGTTCTCGATATGCAGCACCCGAGCCTCTCCGCTGGACTGCGCCGCTGCCAGCCGACGCAGGCGTCGCCCAAGTGAGCGGCCGTCGTCGTACAGCCACACGCAAACGCCGTCCAGTCGTACCGGCCGATCTCCACATCGATCAATCGCACGCTCGCGCGTTCCTTCTTCTCACACCTACGGGTCCAGTCGATTCGAGATCAACTGGTCATCGGCGCTTCGCTCGCTTTCGGACCCGGTCGATCAGCTTGGCGTCGAAATACTCGAACCGTTCACGGTCTGTGTCCACCACGTCGAGAAGCATGCGGGCCATCGACGCACGACCGGTCGCGTACTCCTGGTAGAGGGTCCAGATACCCTGCCGCGCCACGACCCGGCAGTCGATCTCCAGCTCGGGTGACCCGGCTTCGATCTCGGTCCAGTGAGACTCTCCTCCCACACAAGCTCCGAAATGGTCGAGCAACTCGGCACGCACCTCGTCGGAGACCTCTTCGTGCAGAGCAGCGACAATCAAGGAAGTGACGGGAATTGCCACCTCAAAGAGGAGGGATTGAATATAGACGTGTCCTTCCAGGGTCGCCTCTGCAATTTCCCGCGGCGTAGTGGCTACCAGCAACCGGGCAAAAATCTCAGGGATATGGGCACCCGTCATGCCACACCCACAGCGCAGCGACGCCCAGTCGACCCGCTCAGCCTGGATCAGTGACGGCCTGGCACTCATTCCCTCTCCCGATGTGCTCGTTTCTCGGATGATGCGCGCGGCGAGGAATCACGCGAGCCGCGGATGCTATCCGTTGTCCCAGTCGCCCGGATGCATGTACCAGGCTCCGAGTTCTACGTTCTCCGGGTACGCCTGGCCGGCTGAACGGATGGGCATCTCGTCAGCCTTTTCACTCGTCCGTGCGGATCTTCAGTCGGCGAGGTCGTCGGGCAGATTGAGCTGCCCCGAGTCCCTGAAGGCGCGAAGCCGATCCTCCTCGGTCTCGATCACCTGGAGGATTTCGTAGGCGTAGCCGACAAGGGCACGCGAGGCGCCTGACCACATGTCTCGGTACAGCCCCCAGAGCCCCTGCCTCGCGATCTGCTGGCACATGTCCGCCGATTCGTCATCGTCAGTGTCGACGAGCCGAATGAGCAGGTCCAGACATTGAATTCGCGCCCCATCGGACAGGTCACCCGCCAAGGCAGCCATGAGCACGGAGGTGACAGGCACCGCCGGCTCCTGCGGAAACGACTGAATCAGCGCGTGGTCCTCGATCCGGAGCGCCTGCGCCTCCTCTCGGGATTGCGCCGCGGCAAGCCGCAGCAGGTCGTCGGCCAGGTGTTCCGCCGTCTTACCGCATCCGCAGCGGAGCGCCGACCAGTCGTACCTGCTGACCTCCACGTCGATAAATCCCATGTGCCGTTCCATTCCGTTGGTCGTTACGGTAGGTCGTCCCAAGGGCCCCCGCGCTCGTGCTGTATGCCGGGGACGAAGTATTTACGGCTGGGGTAGTCCGCCTGGCAGTCCTTGCACACGGGCTTCGGGACGACTGTGAGACCGTTCTCCCCACGCTGCACCTGGTACGCGTGGGTCATTCGCACAAGTTCTGGATCACCGCCGAGAGCGCGCACCACATTACCCTCGGCGCAGAATCCGCACGTCGGACCGATGCCTCCGGGGGCACCGCCGCCTCCGGACGATGCGAGGGCGATCTCCCCAGTTTCGATGTTGGTGCCACCCACGTAGGCTCGGTTCATGGGCTGGTTCGCCATTTTCTGCTCAATGGCGAAGCCGGGCACCATGTCGCCAGCCGCCGCGAGTTGCCCCTCATGCGTCCAGCCATCAGCCGCAGGGATGGTCTTGACGGCGGGCGGCCGCTTGGCACTGCCCGCCCCACGCGGGGTGACCTTTGCCGGTTTGGTCCCCGAAGCCCCGGTGCTCGGTGAACTCGGCTTGGCGGCCGCCGCATCGGCTTCCTCAGCCCGCGCCTGCGCGTTCGCCCGCTTGATCGCCACGAGGTCCGCGGCATCGGAGGCCGCGTCGTCCAGCGCCTTGGCACCCGCACCGACAGCGGCAGCTGCGTCGCCCTCGACGAGTTCTTCACCCGCACCCGCGAGGTCGCCCTCTACTCCCCTCTCCGCGAGGCCGGCGGCACCACCTCCACCAGCGTCCGCACCAGCCGCCCGAAC
>NZ_JBHXME010000235.1:0-13260 GCF_042721125.1 Streptomyces sp. NPDC058469 | reverse complement strand
ACTTCGAACACCTCCCCCAACGGCACGGGAGCCTCGTGCGTTGCGCACCCTGTCGGCGTCACCCGATCGGTGGCCGAGCTGAAAACGCTCACTGATCTAGGCAAGCCCTCCGAGCGAGTTCCGGCGCCCACCTCCCAGCTACGCCAGCGACTGTCGCACCGCCTCAACCAGCGACGTCGCATGTACGTCGTCAGGGCCTCCTACGACGTGGTTCATCACGTAACCGAAGGCGACGCCGTGCTCCAGGTCAGCGAAGCCGAGTGAGCCCCCTCGCCCCGTGTGACCGAATGCGTTCGGGCCAGTCATGGGGTTGGTCTCGGTGGGCAGCATGTATCCGGAGCTGAATCGGCTCGGGATCAGCATCACCCGGTCCTTCCCGCCGGCCTGCTCCTTGGTTGCCGCCTGCAGGGTTTCCGGGGTGAGCAGGAGCACGCCGTCCACCTCGCCGATCAGCGCGGCGTACATGCGCGCCAGTCCACGTGCGGTGCCAATGCCGTTGGAGGCCGGGAGTTCCGCGGCCTGCACTTTGGGCGAGTCGAAGTCGATCGCAGCGGGGTCGGTGATTGTTGCCTCACCGAGCACTCCCCGATCCCTCACGGAGGACTCCTTGAAGCGCTCCTGACCTGCTGCTTCGCTATCGCGCTCCGGATTCAGTGCGGACTCACGGAACTCGCCGGAGCCCTCAGGGAGGACTGCGCGAGGCGGCAGGGAGGACTCCGTGACACGGGCTCCAGCGTCAGGCACGGCAGCGACCGAAGCGTCATGAACCGGGCAGCCCGGGAGGCGGCCCTTGCTGGGCCGGTTGATCTTCTGATGCTGGTGCCAGGTCACGACATGCAGGTACCGCTTGTGATCCGGGCCCTTGTAGCGGCAGATCAGTCCGGCGTCGGCGAGCTGCGCGAGGTCCGTCTCGACGTCGGACGGGGTGTGCTCCGGGCGCAGCACCCACAACTGCCCGGCGACGATCGCGGCGTGGTCGCGGTGGCGGCCCTGGTCGTCGGCCTGGGTGAGCAGGCCGAGGAAGGTGCGCTCGGCGGTCAGGGAGACGGCGGCCAAGGACTCGGAGACGAAGGCTTCGGGCTTGATGGTGCGGATTCGTGCCAAGTGAGGGGAGGTCCTCACTCGGTGGCCTGTGCGTGGACATCACGACTCGCCGTCGGTCGGGGCGGGATTCGAGGGGAATTGGCGCGGACGCGCGCCGAGAAGCGATTGCGCTTCCCGGGGTGTCGTCAACATAGCCACACCCCAGTCGCGCAAGTCCAGCCCTGTCCGGCGCAATCTCTCACGGCAGAAAGGCCGCGAGGAATGGGGCTCGGTGGCGGGCGGGAGCAAAACCGTAAGGCACGATCCGCTGTTGACCAAATAGTTGCCCCGACTGCAGAGCCAGAAGCATCACATCGGTAAGCCGTTGACGGTCCGCAGGCGGGGAAGCTACAACACAACACCCCACGTCAGAGCCACGATTGACACGCCTCTCCGTACCCCTTCCCGACCCCAGGGAACCGCATCCCGCGAACGACGCGAGCGCAACATAGACCACGATCGCCGGTTACCCAAACCGGCGAATAGACCTTTCAATTGGAGTCATGCCCCCACGCTCACTGGAAGTCGGACCCGCCGGAATTCAGGCGGCCCGCACCATCGAAACCCTCCGAACCGAACGCGGCCTGTCACAACGCCAGTTGGCCGGCCGCGTGACCGCCGTCGGCCACCCGATGTCCAACACCATGCTGTCCCGCATCGAGCGTGCCCAACGCCGATGTGATGCCGACGACCTTGTCGCGATCGCCGAAGCCCTCCTCGTCTCGCCTCTCGTGCTGCTGCAGGGGCCGACTACCACGTGACGAGGCGCGCCCAGCGCCGCTGACCGAGCACGCCCCCACCCAGTAAGGACCCGCCCTTCTTGCACCACTCCGACATACCCCCTGCCCTCGTACGACGCCTTCCCGGCGCAGAGGGCGGAGCCCCCTTGCCTCGCCTCTACCGTCCTGAAGAAATCGCCGAAGCCCTCGGCTGTTCCGCCTGGTGGGTCAAGGACCGGGCCCGACGCGGACTCATCCCGCACACCCGCGTCGGCCGCGCCTACCGCTTCACCGCCGCGCACCTCGCCGAGATCGTCCGCCTCCACGAAGAGCGCCCGAAGCGATTTGTCAGCAGCGCGCCGACCAGTCTGGCAGCGACAAGTCCTCCCGCTGCACGAACTCGTGCCGCCCAGTCCCCTCGGCCGACTACGCCCGCGACGACGGGACGTCTGCGGGCCCGGCCGCCGCGCCGTACCCAGTACGAGACCGCCGTGTAACGCGCCCGCACTCAGCCACGAGCCAAGAGCATGGAGGAAGAAGGAAGTTGGGTTTCGCGGAGAAGCGCGGCAACTACTGGCGCGGCCGGTACAAGACGGCGCCAGGCAAGCACCTCACGGTCGTCGACGACACCGGCAAGGCGATCCGGTTTGCCACCAAGGGCGAGGCCCAGCGCGCGGCGAGCGAGGCCGAGAACAAGTACCGGCGCGGCGACTGGCGCGACCCGGCACTCGGCCAGGAGACCTTCGGTGAGTACGCGAACCGCTGGTACGAGGCTCAGGACCTGGCTGCCTCGACTATGCAGAACTACAAGCGCCACATCGAGGAGCACCTGCTCCCCGACTTCGAGGACAAGGCGCTCGCCGGCATCCTGCGCACGGACGTCGACCTGTGGGAGAAGAAGGAGAAGGCCGTCTACGCGGCCTCCAGCGTCAAGACCTGGCGCTCGACGCTCCACTTGATCTTCGAGGACGCGATCGACGAGGGCCTGATCACCTCGAATCCGGCCGCCCGACGACGAGGGCGCGGCAAGCGCGCCGGCCGCTCCCGGGACCGTGGCCCGGAGAAGGTCGTCACCGACCCGCTCGGCATCCTGCTGACCGCCGAACGGGCCGCCCTGCTCTCCGGCCGTGACGACGAGTTCGTCGCCGTCGTCCTCAAGGGGTACACCGGCATGCGCTGGGGCGAAATCGTGGGCCTGGAGACGGAGTTCGCCCGCCCCGGCTCCGTCCGCGTCGAGTGGCAACTGTACGAACTCGACACCGGCGAGCTCGTGCGCTGTCCGCCCAAGGACGACAGCTACCGCAAGATCGATGCACCGGACTGGCTGTCGGGCCTGGTCGCCAACCACGTCGCCCGCACCAAGCCGAAACCCTGCCCGTGTCACGGCAAGACCTACGTCTTCCGCGGTCAGGGCGCGGCCCGCACCGGCGGCCACCAGGGCGCGAAACTCGTCGATGTCGCACGCCGTGCCGAAGTCTCCACGGGCACGGTGTCCAACGTCCTCAACCACCCCGACCGCGTCACCGAAGCCAAGCGGGCGACGGTGGAACAGGCCATCTCGGACTTGGGGTTCGTGCGGGGCGGCGCGGTGTCGGTGCACGCTGCCCACTGGCGTCGAAACGGCTTCGGGACCTGGCTGTTCACTCCTGCGGTCTCGGGCTGGTACCCGAAGAAGGCACCGCAGGAGCCCCGCCCTGTGCCGATCCTCGGCGAGCCGTGGCCAGGAGTCCCGGCCCGAGGACGCGGCGCCAGCGACCGGGCCGACGCCTGCTGGCTCCCGATTGCCAAGGGCCTCACACCCCACGGCCTGCGCCATACCCACCGGACCATGATGGAAGACCTCGGCACCGAGAAGGTCCTCATGGACGAACGCATGGGCCACGTCGACGGCTCGGTCTCGGCGCGCTACGCCCACGTCACCTCCGGCATGCGTAAACGCCTCATGTTCGGACTGACCGAGCAGTGGGCGACAGCGCTCGACGCCCGACTGGCCACGTGTCCGACGTCGCCAGTGCGCGTACTCAACGAGCTCCTGCGCGCACGCGAGATCGCGCTCTGATAGCTCTCTGGTGTCCCGCAACATTGTCGCGGGACACCATGGATTTCCTTCTACGACGGACGACCCGGACGGCCTGCGTTCTGCCTCCAACACCTTCGCCGTTGCAGCCCGAACAAGGGACAGGCCGCAGGAGATCATCGTCAAGAATCGTTCCCTTGGGGAACAAACAGGTCCGCGCAGAGAAGGAACAGAGCGATTCCTAGGGGAATGACCTACCTCGCCTCGTAGCCCAGGCCAGCAGCGGTGCCACGGGACTCGCACGGCGTACATGGTTCGTCCATGAGCTGTGACCAACGTCAGCTTCGCTGAGGCCCAGCCTGCCCGCTCTGGGATGAGGGTGCTGGGCGGACCGGCAGGCTCGTCGAGGGCGAGCGGGCCGCGGCAACCCCTCGGCTATGTGAAGACGTGCTACCACCGGGTCGGTCGACATCATTCCCAAGAGCGACGGCACGCACGTCTACGACTTCTCGCTGTACGTCAGTTGCACGCGGCATCGCCAAGGGACAGGCAGCGGTGATCTCCGGCAGGGCCCGTTCGGTTTGCCGGACAGACGACGACTGCGGCGACCCAAGCTCGCTCGTTGGCGCATCCCAAGTGTCTGTCTGCGCAGACTGCGGTCGGCCTACACGGAACCGGCAATCGCCTGGGTCTCCTCGACCATGCTTGCGATGGTGGAGGGCAAGACGTTACCGGCCAGCCCGAACATGTCGCCAGACACAGCCACCAAGAGACATACGCTGTCTCTCAGTTGACCGAAGACGATGAACTCGCCCTCGGTGATGAGTATTTCCACCGACGCCGTATTACCTTCACGTGCCTTCTGTATGGCCATCTCTTGACCTGTCTCCCCTAGGGTCGAAGGCCGCAGTTGCGAACGGGGGAGGCGTCGATGGGCGACGGCAAGGACCCGACCAAGGTCCTCGACATCAAGACCGCCGACCTGAAGCGGGCGGCGCCGGACTTCCAGACGGCGGCAGTTGATCTGGGCAAGGCGCTGACCGCGCTCGTGAAGTCCCTGGACGGGCTGGGCGAGCCCTGGGGAAACGACAAGCAGGGCAAGGAGTTCGGCGACTCCTACAAGCCCTTGCAGAAGAAGATCGAGAGCGCGGCGGGCACGCTGGTGCTCGGTCTGACGAGCATTCACGAGGCGATGGCCGACATGGCGGACGGTCATGTCGACAACGACGAGCTGATCGCCGGGATGTTCACCGAAGTGAAGGTCACGAAGTCGGACGGTGCCGGTGAGCGTTGAGGACGAGGCCCGCAAGATCCTGCTGCATCTGGGCCTGTGGTGGCCGGAGGCCGACTCCGGGAAACTGCGGTCGGCGGCGACGGCCTGGCGCACCTTCGCGGACGCCGTGGACGACGTACGGGGCCCGGTCAACCAGAGCGCGTCGTCGATCATCCACAACAACACCGGTGAATCGATCGAGGCGTTCGGGAAGTTCTGGGGCCGCTATGCCAAGGACAAGGACGGCGGCTGGCTGAAGGACCTGGCCGACTCGGGGCGCCAAATGGCCACGGCGCTCGACAAGTTCGCCGAAGCGATCGACGACGCCATCAACAAGCTCTGGACGCAGATCGGCATCGACGCCGCCGTGATCGCGGGCGGGGTGGCTCTCGCGTTCTTCACCGCGGGCCTGGCCTCCGGCGCGGCCGTCGCGGCGGCCGACCTGGTCATCGAGTTCGGCGCGGGCCTCGGCGTGGCCGTCTCCACGACGATCGCCGAGATCGCGGCGGGCACCCTGGTGGCCGCAGCCTTTGGCGGCATCGAGTCGGTGACCGTCGACCTGGCCGTGGCCCAGCCGCTGAAGATGGCGACGGGCCTGCAGCAGGGCTTCAGCCTCGACGAGGTCAACCAGGCAGCCAAGGACGGCATGATCTTCGGCGGCGCGCTGGGCGCGGGCGGCGGGGTCGTCAAGGCGGGCATCGAGGGCGCGTTCAGCGACACGACACCGCTGCTGCTACGGCCCCCGTCGCTCCGCCCCGACCTCGTCGAACTCGGCCCAGCCGCCCGCAACGCCGACCGCACCCCCTGCGTCGGCGAGCCGATCGACGTGGCGACCGGCGCGATGCTGATGACGCAGACCGATCTGGCGCTGCCGGGGAGCCTGCCGCTGGAGTTCACGCGCACCCATCTGTCCTCGTACCGGGGTGGGGTCTGCTTCGGTCCGACCTGGATATCCACCCTGGACGAGTGTCTCCAGATCGACGGCGAGGGCGTGGTGTTCGCAGCGGCGGACGGCATGCGCCTCGTCTACCCGGTACCGGAACCGGGCATGGCGACCATGCCCGTCAAGGGCGTCCGCTGGCCCCTGGAATGGGACGGCAAGCCGGACAGCGCGATGACGGTCACCGACCCGGCGACAGGCGTCGTCCGCACCTTCGCCGCCCCGGTCCCCTCCCCCACCTTCGGCGTCTTCCACCTCGCGCTGGACTCCTGGAGCGACCGCAACGGCAACCGCATCGACGTCGAACGCGACGACGAGGGCGTCCCGTTCGGCCTCCGCCACTCCGGCGGCTACTACGTCGCCGTCGACACGACCGGCCCCCGCATCACCGCCCTGCGCCTGCTCGACGAACCCCCTTCCCGCTACACACGGAACGTGCCGGACGAGGGCACGGTCGTCATGCGCTACGGCTACGACGGCGCCGGCAATCTCACGGAGGTCGTCAACTCCAGTGGGGAACCCCTGCGGTTCGCGTACGACGCCGAGGGCCGGGTCACCAAGTGGACCGACCGGAACGGCACTTGGTTCGGCTACGTCTACGACGAGCGCGGCCGGGTCGTCCGCACCGAGGGTGTCGACGGCATCCTGTCCGGGACGCTGACGTACGACGACACGGCACGCACGACGACGTACACCGACTCCCAGGGCCGCGCCTCCACCCACCGCCACAACGCGGAGGGCATGGTCGAGGAGGAGACCGACCCGCTCGGCAACGTCACCCGCACCCAGTGGGACGAGTACGGCCGCCAACCCCTCACGGTCACCGACCCGCTCGGCCACATCACCCGATACCGTTACGACGGGACAGGCAACCTCACCGAACTCACCCTGCCCGACGGCTCGTTGGCGCGGGCCACCTACAACGCACTCGACCTGCCCACGGAACTCGTCGAGCCCGGTGGAGCGGTCTGGCGACACACGTACGACGAGCGGGGCAACCTGCTGACGACGGTCGACCCCATCGGCGCGGAGACCCGATACACCTGCGACGCGGAAGGCCGCCCGACGGCGATCACGAACGCTCTAGGCCACACCCGCACGGTGGCCTACGACGCGGCGGGCCTGCCCCTCACCCTGACTGACGAGCTGGGCCACACGACCACGGTCCGCCGCGACGCGTTCGGCCGAATCGTCGAAACGACCGACCCACTCGGGCACACCACCCGCATGGGCTGGACCATCGAGGGCAGGCCCTCCTGGCGCGAACACCCCGATGGCACGCGCGAGTCGTGGACGTGGGACGCCGAAGGCAACCTGCTCACCCACACGAATCCCGCCGGCCACACCACTCGCCACACAGCCACCCACTTCGGTGCCCCAGCCTCCCGCACGGACCCGGACGGCGCGCAGTACGCATTCGCCTACGACAGCGAACTCCGCCTCGCATCCGTCACCAACCCGCTGGGCCTGGCCTGGTCGTACACCTACGACGAGGCCGGCCGCCTGGCCACGGAAACGGACTTCAACGGCCGCACCCTCAGGTACACGCACGACGCTGTCGGTGGTCTGCGGGCGCGTACCAACGGCGCCGGAGAGACCCTGAGTTTCACGCGGGACGCGCTCGGGCGGGTCGTGGAGCAACGCTCGGACGCGGGTGACGTCACCACGTTCGGCTACGGCCCCGACGGCGGTCTGTGCCGCGCGGCCAACGCGGACGCCGAAGTCGTGCTGACGCGTGACGCGTTCGGCCGGGTCCTGACGGAGACCGTGAACGGCGGCACGACCACACATGTCCATGACGCCCTCGGGCTCCGCACCCGACGGGTGACGCCGTCCGGGCTGGTCTCGGAGTGGACCTACGACCCGGCCGGGCGCCCTCTCACCCTGCGCTCGCGCGCGGGCACGCTGGATTTCGTCCACGACGCCGCGGGCCACGAGACAGAGCGCCACATCGGCGCGGAGGTGACGCTGAAGCAGAGCTGGAGCGCGGTGGGGCTGCTGACAGCGCAGACTCTGACCGCGACCTCCGCCTCCCTGGTGTCCGGCGCGGACCGCCTCCTCCAACACCGCACCTACGCCCATCAGGCCGACGGCTGCGTGACCGAGATCCGGGAACTTACGTCGGGCACCCGCCGCTTCGACCTGGACGGCATGGGCCGGGTCAGCGGCGTCCGCGCCCACGGCTGGACGGAAAGTTACGCGTACGATCCGGCGGGCAACCTCGTGCACGCCACGTCGCCGGACCAAGAGGCAGGCAGTGAACGCCGGTTCGACGGAACGCTCGTCCGCTCGGCCGGTCGCACCTCGTACGAGTACGACGCCGAAGGCCGCCTCGTCCGGAGGACCCGCAAGCTCCTGAACGGCCAGGCCCGTGTCTGGACCTACGCGTGGAACGCCGAGGACCGTCTCACGGACCTGGTCGCTCCGGACGGCAGCCATTGGCACTACGCGTACGATCCGTTCGGCCGGCGCGTCTCCAAGCACCGCGTGGCCGACGACGGTTCCGTGGCCGACCGTACGGACTTCGTCTGGGACGACCTGTGCCTGGCCGAGCAGATCACGCCGGACGGCTGGGTCACCACCTGGGACTACGCGGCTGACGATCCTCGCCCGGTAGCCCAGACGAACCACAGACCGGCCGCGTCAACTGGCAACACGTCCTTCCTGGCGCAGCTGGCGGAGGAATCGGCTCCTGAGCACAGGGCCCGGCTGTATGCCGTCGTCACCGACGCGGTGGGCACGCCCACGGAACTGGTTGCCGCAACGGGAGATCTGGTCTGGCAGCGCCGTACCAGCCTGTGGGGCACTCGCCTCCCGGCTCCGGGGGAGGACGCGTCGCCGGTGGACTGTCCCTTGCGCTTTCCGGGCCAGTACGCCGATCCCGAGTCGGGCCTGCACTACAACCTTCACCGGTACTACGACCCGGAGACGGCGCGGTACATCAGCGCTGATCCGCTGGGTCTGGTCCCCGCGCCCGATCACCACGCCTACGTTCCGAACCCACTGGGCTGGACCGACCCCCTCGGGCTTGCCGGGAAGGGGCCGTCGGGGCCGAAGAACCCACTGGACTTCGGGCAGGGGTACACGGGCCGCCGTGACATCTTCCCGGTGGGCAACAAGGGAAGGGACGTGGAGATCCACGTCTACGACAAGTCCATGCGCGAAGTCGGGCTGTACAACAGCCAGGGTTGGTTCAACAAACATGGCATCAAGGCTTCGGAAGTCGAGGTCCCGCCCGGCGTGGAGAACGCCATCAAGGGACGGATGATCTACGACCTGCGGAAGGTCGGCCGCATCGCTCCCAAGGGGACCGAGGACATCACCGGAGACAAATGGAGGCGACCGCCTCTTGCCGCGGAAGGATGCAAATGAAGTACGTCACGGCCGTCTGGGACGACGGAGGGTTCTTCGTGGATCCCGGGGCCTATCTGGCCGAATTGCCGCGTCTGCGCGCCGACCTGCCCCCAGGTGCCCGGTCCTTCGCCACCGACCCCGGCCACTACGACATCGCGGGCGCGACCCGCTGTGTCAAGGATCTGGAACTGGCCGGGGTCCACCTCGCCACCGACAAGAGCGGCGGCCTGGTCCTGGACTTCGCGCCCAACAAGTTCAAGCACGACTCCGGCCTGCGCATCACCTACTCGGGCGTGACGCACTTCTCCGTCGACTACGAACACTCCATCGACTGGATGCTGGTCGACGCCGTCCTCCTCGACGAAATCCTTCCGGACGAGGACGGCGGCTGCACACACGAGATCGCGCTGACCGACGCGAGCATCCTGGTCCGCTGCCGGGACCTGGAAGCGGTGTGGGGCGGCACGAGCTGACGGAGACGGCGTCGGTGGTCCCACACCACCTGAACCGACTCTCCGAGCAGTCCCCCTTCGTCCGCCCGCTGTACTTCAGGTTGTATTCCTCTGGGGCGCGCTGCCGGGCTGCGTCGAATGCCCTGCGGTAGCGGGCTCGTTCCCCGTCGCTGGGGTTCGGGATCCGGAGAAACCGTCCAGCCTGCTGCACTTCCGCGATAAAAGCGGCGCCGATTTCCGCCGGCGTCGACCGCGTGGGCGTCACTGCGCGCTGCGGCGCCTGCTTCGTCTTGGGCGATGCCGTGGCTTGCTCCTGTGTTGGAGAGGCCGGTCGTACCTCTGGCTCAGAAACTCTCGGACGTCGCCCGCGCGGAGCCGGTTCCGGCCGGTCGGGGTGATGGCCGTGCTCCAGGTAGAAACGTCCCGTGTCAGTGATCTCCGCCTGCCACTTCCCACTCTGCTTGGGCATGGTGATCAGGCGCCGCTCCTTGAGCGCGCGGGCGGTAAGTGCGAGCTCGGGACTGTCCGACGTGACGGGGTCGGTTCCGTCCCCGATGCGGGTGAGGAGTGCGAGTTGCCGGTCGTTTATCGGAGACCAAGGGTGCATGGCGATCGTCGTATCGTCTGTGGGCTCCTCCGCACAAGCCGTGGGGATGGCTCTCCCGGGGCACACGCGGCGCACGGGCACGCTCGAAGGCGGAATGCCTCTCGCTGGGAGCCACCGGGGAGCCGCTTCCCGAAGTCGGCTCCCAAATGGCTCCCAAAATGGGCCCGCAACGCAAATCAGGGCCGGTGCTGATCTCTCAGCATCGGCCCTGACCTGGCGTTTTAGCTGTCGGGGTGGCGGGATTTGAACCCACGACCTCTTCGTCCCGAACGAAGCGCGCTGCCAAGCTGCGCTACACCCCGATGTCGCCACTCACCTTGCCAGAGCTGCTGCTCATCGTGGCGACGTCGTTTACTTTAGCCCACCGGTGGCTGGAGACGAAATCCGGTTTTGGCGCGGTGGCGGATCGGATTGGGGCGGGCGTGGTCGAGGGCCACGAGGAGGACGGAGAGGGCGTAGAAGGCGAGGCCGAGGAGGAGGGCGTTGCCCAGGACGCTCTTGTAGCCGTGGTGTTCCACGTCCAGGAACGAGTAGAGGTAGCGGCCCGGTGTGCCGGGGAGGATCAGCTCGCCCCGGCCCAAGGACACCGCCAGGTACGTCATCGGGTACAGCAGCCACGTCGCCGCCATCCGCAGACGCAGCCGGCCGGGGGCGGTCAGGAACAGCCAGTCGATCACCGCCGCGATCGGTGTCGCCGTGTGCAGGACCTGGTTGGTCACCGCCTGCCAGCCCGTGGGGGCCGTCGTGCCGCCCGTCATCGCGAACGGGCTCGACGCGTGCGCCAGGATCAGGTGGTACACCAGGCCGGTGATCGTGATGTAGAGCAGTGCCGCGCCCGTGACCAGGGGGGAGAGGGGGCGGCGGGCCGTCCAGGCTCGGCGGGCCGTGGCGATCATGACCAGGGCCAGCAGGATGTTGCTCTGGATCGTGAAGTAGGTCAGCACCCGGATCGGGCTGCCGAGGAACAGGTCGACGGTCACCGCCGCTGCCGCCGCCAACGCGACCAGCAGTCGGTACGCCGCCGTGAGCGGGCGACGGTACGGGGCCACCACCGCGGTGGCGGGAACGGGTGAGGCGAGCAGCGCGGGCATGCCGGGTACCGCGGGGAGGTCCGGGATGTCCCTGGGTATCGGGGCGGTCATGCCCTCACGCTAGGCAGCGGGGACGAAAGGGGCGATACGGGTGGGCTGTACGAGGTAACCGCAGCGACCGCGGCCCATGAGGCGCCCCGCAGCGGCCCCCGGTACCTGTCTCCTACTCCCGCCCCACCAACGTCAGCAACGTCGCCTCCGGCGGACAGGCGAACCGCACCGGCGTATACCGATTCGTCCCGCACCCCGCCGACACGTGCAGATACGACGTCCGCCCCTCCGCCGTATGCCTGGACAGGCCCTTCACCCGGTCCGTGTCCAGGTCGCAGTTCGTCACCAGGGCGCCGTAGAACGGGATGCAGAGCTGGCCGCCGTGGGTGTGGCCGCCGAGGATCAGGGGGTAGCCGTCCGCCGTGAACGAGTCCAGCACCCGTAGGTACGGCGCGTGCACCACGGCCATCGAGAAGTCGGCGCCTTCGGACGGGCCGCCGGCCACGCGCGCGTAGCGGTCGCGTTTGATGTGGGGGTCGTCCAGGCCGGTCAACTCCACCGACGCGCCCTCGAGTTTCAGCGTGCCCCGCGTGTTCGTCAGGTTGAGCCAGCCCGCCGCGTCGAAACCGTCCCGCAGGTCCTCCCACGGGTTGTGGATGGCCCCTACGACGGGCGGGTTGCCGTTCAGACCGTGGCGGCCGGCGCTCTTCTCCAGCAAGTACCGGGCGGGATTACGGGGTTTGGGGCCGTAGTAGTCGTTGGAGCCGAAGACGTACGCGCCCGGGAAGTCCATCAGCGGGCCGAGGGCGTCCAGGACCTCCGGGACGCCCTCCGGGTCGGAGAGGTTGTCGCCGGTGTTGATCACGAAGTCGGGGCGCAGGCCCGCGAGCGAACGCAGCCAGCGCTGCTTCTTGCGCTGGCCGCCGACCATGTGGATGTCGGAGACCTGGAGGACTCTGAGCGGGCGCATGCCGGCCGGCAGCACCGGCACCGTCACCCGGCGCAGCCGGAAGGAGCGGACCTCGAAGGCCGCCGCGTAGACCACACCAGCGGCGCCGGCCGCCGCAATTCCCAGGGGTACTCCGTATCGCGCGCGCATACGCCCATCGTGTCAGACCCCACTGACACCCCGTCGCCCAGCGCCCTTTAAATCGGCGGGCGGAGCCGGTTGCGCACCTGCGAGAATCACACCCATGACCACCACGCTCAAGTCGAAGCTGCAGGAAGACCTCAACACCGCGATCAAGGCGCAGGACAAGCTGCGCTCCTCGACCCTCCGGCTGACGCTCACCGCGATCACCAAGGAGGAGGTCGCGGGCAAGGAGAAGCGTGAACTCTCCGACGACGAGGTCCTCAAGGTGATCACCAAGGAGGCGAAGAAGCGCCGCGAGGCCGCGGACGCCTTCGCCCAGGGCGGTCGCCCCGAGCAGGCCGCGCAGGAGACGGCGGAGGGCGAGATCCTCGCCGGGTACCTGCCCAAGCAGCTCGGCGACGAGGAGCTGACGGCGATCGTCACCCAGGCCGTCGAGGAGGCCAAGGCGGCCGGCGCCGAGGGCCCGCGCGCCATGGGCGCCGTCATGAAGATCGTGAACCCGAAGGTCGCCGGCCTGGCCGAGGGCGGCCGCGTGGCCGCCGTGGTGAAGAAGCTGCTCGCCGGCTGAACCGCCAGCCCGGAGAAACCCGTCTGGAGAAGCACGTTTCTCCACGACGACGGGGGCGCCCCTTTTCACAAG
>NZ_JBHXME010000234.1:0-13309 GCF_042721125.1 Streptomyces sp. NPDC058469 | reverse complement strand
GAACGGGGCTATCCAGGACGGCTCCGACGCCGTGATCACACCAGCCACACCAAGATCATCTCACCCGTGACCAGCAGTTACGGGACAAGTCTTAGGCAGCGGTTCATGGCAGAGCCAGCACTTCCGCCGAGGCCGGGGCGCGCAACCAGCATGCCCCGAGCCGACCAAGAAGCGGAATCTTCGCTACTGCCAATGGCTGCTCGAATGTTCCTCGATCCCGGGTAGAACGGGCAGAAAACCGGCTTTGCCGTCAAAACTTGCGACGGGCCGTGAGTCCGGGCTGCCAGAGTGTCGGAGTCCCGGCCCAGAGCACATCTCAGAGTGCTTGGACGGTGTCCTTGGCCGGGAAACGGTCCTGATCTCACAGAAACGGAATACTCCTGTGTCCTTTCTCAAGAAGAGTCGCCGCGGTGCGGTGATCGTCGGCAGCGTGTTCGCGCTGGGCCTCGGCGGTATGTTGTTCGCCGATCCGGCATCGGCCGCCTCGGACACCTGCAACGAGTGGAACGACGGCCAGACGGTCGGCTACTCGTGTCAGGGGTATGGCTCGTTCTACGCGTGGGCTGTATGCAAGGACGGTACGACGCAGTATGGAGCCACTGTGAACCCTAACAACGGAGCGGTGTCATACGCCTACTGCTCCGAACACCGCGGGCTGTCGTACTGGTGGGGTTACCAGGAAGTGTCGGGGGGCTAGTCTCGTGCTTTCGCGAGCGGGTCTGTCCGGACCTTGATCAAATAAGTGGAGAGTGCTTCTGAACTGCAACGATGGGACTTGTCTGGGTCCTGTCCGTTGCAAGGGAAGAAGCACTCTCCAGGTGAACAAAGGTATCGGGTCGTACCCGCATGTCCGCGTCCAGGGCGACGGGGGTGTGGTGGTCTCGCAGGCCGGTGGAGTGCTGCTGGCGGAGACCGTCCGCAAGAGCGGTCTGGACATGGCGGTATCGGCGGCGCTGGGACCGTGGCGCAAACCGCGTGCGGTGCACGATCCGGTCAAGGTGCTGCTGGACCTGGACCTGGACCTGGCGCTGGCGGTGGGCGGGGGCTGCCTGTCGGACGTGGCGCTGCTGCGGGCCGAACCGCAGGTGTTCGGGCCGGTGGCCTCCGACCCCACCGTCTCGCGCCTGGTGGAGACCCTGGCCGCGGCCGGGCCCCGCGCGCTGACCGCGATCCGCCGGGCGTGGGCCGAAGTCCGCGAACGGGTCTGGAAGCTGGCCGGGGCTGATGCTCCCGACGCAGGCGGGCAGGCGATCGTGGACATCGACGGAGTGCTGGTGCTGGCGCACTCGGAGGAGCCGGACGCGACCGAGACCTGGAAGCGGACCTTCGGACATCACCCGCTGGTCGCGTTCGTCGACTACGGAGCGGGCGGGTCCGGGGAGCCGGTGGCTGGGCTGCTGCGGCCGGGCAGCGCGGTCAGCAATACCGCCGCCGACCACATCACCACAACCTGCATGGCCCTGACCCAGCTGCCCAAGCGCTACCGACGCGGACGCCGCACCCTGATCCGCACCGACTTCGCTGGCAGCACCCACGACATCCTGAACTGGCTCAGCACACGCGGCAGGTGGCTGTCCTACTCGGTTGGGATGACGATCACCGAGGCGGTCCACCACGCCGTGCTGCAGGTCCCGGCCCCGGCCTGGACCCCGGCGGTCGAGCTCGACGGCCGGGTCCGTGACGGCGCCTGGGTCGCCGAACTGGCCGGTGACGTCCTGAAAGGCTGGCCGGCCGGGATGCGGCTGATCGTGCGCGAGGAAGCCCGCACCTCGGAGCGTAGTTGAGGTTCGCCGACGCCGACGGGATGCGCCTGACCTGCTTCGCCACCAACACCGTCGACACCGCGATCGCGGCCCTGGAACTGCGCCATCGCCAATGCGCCCGCGCCGAGTACCGCATCCGCGCCGCCCGCGACTCCGGCCTGCGCACCCTTCCCCTGCACCACACGGCGCAGAACCAGGTCTGGCTGGAGATCGTCCAGATCGCCCTGGACCTCCTCGCCTGGATGCCGATGCTCGCCCTGAGCAGCATCGTCCGCCGCTGGGAACCCAACGCCTACGGCTGCGGCTGTTCTCCACCGTCGCCCGCCTGGTCACCACCGGCCGCCGACGCATCCTTCGCATGGCCCACCACTGGCCCCGGACCGACGTCATCACCATCGCGTTCAGCAGGCTGCAGGCCCTGCCGAATCCCGGCTGACCAGCACCAACGACCCACACCGACGAACAGCCGAACACCTTCGGAACCGTGGAACCCGACGCACACCCGACGCGACAGCCCGACCGTCACCGTGCTCGCCAACGCCCCGACAAGCCGAAACAGCCCACCGGCGAAGCCGACAGACCGTCACGAAACATCGAGGCTAAGACCAGAACCCGCACACCGGAGCCGTGGGACCCGGCGCCCACCCGACGCGATAGCCGGGCCACCGGCCTGCCCGCACTCCACCCAACAAGCCGAAACGGCCCACCAGATGAACTGGTAAGCCGTCACGAAAGGCCGAGGATGACACGGGTCGACGGTAATGTCAATCGCCAGAGTTCCCTAATGCCTTAAGGAGCCTATTCTTCTATTCGAAGGTGCAGACCGCCATGTGTGTTCTTTGCCGCATAGAATCCACAGGCTACGATCCCGATCATCGGGATATAGGGACCAGCACATTCACCGGCTGGCCGGTCCGCGACGTTGGGCCATTCTGATCGAGGCTGCTTTCGTTCATTTCCAATGATTTTGGAGTTGAATATGAGTTCTTCAGATGATGATGTTCGGCTCGGTATAGGCGAGGTTCCTCGGCTCAGTCTGGGGTTTCGCCGATTGCAGCGGGATCGGCAGCAGCAGTCAGTAGCGATCGCCCGTTGTAAGTCCTGGTGTCGCACCAGTGGCCTGGTTCGCTCCGAGGGGGCATTCAAGTGGTACGAGTCTTGGAAAATCGAACAACTCATATCGGAAGCGTATCCGTTTGCCGATGGCGATGGATTGACCCTTTGCGGTAAGGTGGTCATATTCACCGCCTTGTTTGATGATCAGTTGGACGAATTTTCCGAGGGGCATGTCCAGGAATGCGCCCAAAAGGTACAACCCTTCCTGAACGTCCTCTACGGTTGCCCGGCTCCGGCGGATTCTCCGACGCTGCTTAGGGCCTTCGCCGAAATATGGCGCGAATCCTGTCTGGGTAGGTCCGCCAGTTGGCGCGCTCGATGTCTGAAGGGCTGGGAATATTACTTTTCCGCTCTCGTGCACGAATCCGTGAACCGGGCGATGGGGAACCATCCGAGGCCCTTGGACATATTCTTTGAGTCACGGCGGGGTTCGGGAGCCATGCATCCGTTCTTGGATGTTTTGGAGCCAGGTGCCGGCTTCGAGTTGACACCACTGGCGTTCAACGCGCCACAGATCAGGGTACTGCGGAAGATCGCCATTGACCTGGTCGATCACATCAATGATGTGTATTCACTTCCCAAAGAGCTGGCAAGAGGGCAGACCGAAAACCTGGTAATGACCCTTGACTGGGAAAATGAATACGGGCTCGCGGAAGCCCGAAAGGTCGCCGTGGAAATGATCGAGACCGACGCCCGGCGTTTCCTGGAGGTTCGCGCAACAATTCCCAAGGTGTGTGCCGCCCTTGGGCTCGAGGCGACGGACGAAGAAGACACGCTGCGATATGTCGATGCGTTGGAGTATTGGGTCGGCGCGTTCGAGCCCTGGCAACGGCTGAGCCCGCGCTACCTGAATGCCATGACCGAAAGACCGCCGAGCGAGCCGTGGGCTGCAGAAGTTCTCCTCTGAGCGATCGTCCGATACCCGAAGATCCGTCCAGGAGCGACCCCATCATGTCGGCAACAGCAGTCCCGGTCGCACCGGGAAATCTACCTTTGGTGGGTCACATTGGCCGTCTCTGGCGGCGCCCCATCGTTTTCCTTGAAACACTCCGACTTTCTGGCGATGTTGTTCGGGTCAATATAGGCACATGGCCCGTCTATGTGGTCACTACACCCCAGTTGGTCAACGAAGTGCTGGTCTCCCATGCACATGACTTCGGCCGTGGAAGAGTTTTCGAAAAACTCCGTCCTCTCTTCGGTGACGGACTGATTACGAGTGACGGAGATTTTCACCTTAGTCAACGACGACTCGTCCAACCGGCGTTTCACCGCGAGAAGATTGCCAGCCTGTCGACGCTGATGTTCGCTCAGGCGGAAGCCCTGGCGACGTCCTGGTCGCCAGGAGAGAACGTGACCGTCAATGAGACCATGCGGAAACTCGCCCTGGACGTCATCGCGAAGGCGGTTTTCTCCGGAGAACTGGGCCGCACCGCGATCGACGAGATCCATCGCTCGCTCCCGATCATCATGCAGGGGATGCTCGGCCGGGCAGTGACGCCGAAGATCTTCGATCGAGTACCGCTGCCCGCCAATCGCAGGTTCGACACCGCGGCCAGGGGCCTGAAACAGGTGATCGATGAGATTGTGGCGCAATATCGGAGCGGCCCCAACGGAAACGATCTGCTCTCGTTGTTGTTGTCAAGCGCCGCCGACGGCGGCGGGGCTTCCATGAGTGACAGTCAGATCAGGGACGAGGCGATCGCCGTCATGTTCGCCGGCATCGAGACCGTCGGGACGATACTTGCTTGGCTGTTCCATGAGTTGAGTCAGAATCCCGAGGTCGACGAGCTGGTGTACTCAGAGGTTCGCGAGGTGATCGGCGACGGGGAGGTACGGATATCCGACCTGGGCGAACTCACCTATACCCGTGCGCTTATAAACGAGACACTCCGCCTCCATGCGGCGCTCTTCTTCACGCGACGCACGCTCAAGGACGTCAAGCTTGGTGGCTACGACATTCCGGCGAAGAGCGAAGTGGCCTACAGTCCACACGCACTACATCGCGACACGGATCTGTTCCCGGATCCTCATCGGTTCGACCCGTCAAGGTGGCTGTCGGCGGATTCATCAGATGCCCGCCGGAGGGCGTTCGTACCCTTCGGCCTTGGACGGCACAGGTGCATTGGCGACAACTTCGCCTTTGTGGAAATGATGATCTCCGTAGCGTCGATTGTTCGCCGATGGCAACTGAAGCCCATTCCGGGCCAAGTGGTTCATGAGGCCGCCGCAGGGCTACCTTACCCTCGAGAGCTGACCCTGACCGCAATCCCTCGCGCCTGACCCAAGGAATATCCTCCGGATATATAACCCGTTTTCGCGCCGGAGTTTCGCAACCTACTGGTGCCAGAGGGTCGGTCACGTAAACGGAATAACGAGACACCAGCGACTGGATCGATAAATGGTTGACGCCACCACTCCGACGGCACCTGAGGATTTCGACCCGCTGAGTATGCTACTGGACCAGAATGCTCTCCGCGAGCCTCAGCCTCACTATGACCTGCTGCACGCGACGGCGCCGGTGGTCCGAACGCAGGGCGGATTCTATCTGGTCAGCAGATACGACGATACAAGCAGAGTACTCAAGGATAATGCCTTGTTCCGGTCTCCGGGAACCGAGGCCATCAATGCCGCCGATCCGCGGTTCGCAAGTCACCCCGCACTGAATATGGTCAGCCGTAGCATCCTTGCTCTCGATGGGAAGGATCACACCCATTTGCGGAAGCTCAGCGCGCGTGAATTCATGCCGCGCCGAGTTTTCGACATCCAGCCGACGATCGAGAGGATCTGCACGAAGCATGTCGACAGCATCCGGATCCGGCTGTGTGACGGCGAGACGGTCGACGTCATGGAGGAGTTGGCCGTTCCGTTTCCGTTGGAACTCATCGCCGAAATGATCGGGATCCCCTCGTCCGATCGGCCCTATCTCGCCACCGTGGTTCGAGCCCTGCTCAAGCTCATCGAGCCCGACCCGACGATTGAGGTCGTGTCGGCGGCCGATCACGCCTTCCTCGAACTCGAGGAATACCTGCTTCGGCACATCCGTGACCGACGTGCGCGACCACAGGACGACCTGACCTCCGCGTTGATCGCGACGGCTGAAGCCAGTTCGGAATCTTACTCTGACGACCAAATCGTCCTGTCGCTGATAGTGGTCTGGGCCGCTGGGTTCGATACGAGTGCTGCCGCCATCGGCAACGGAATCGTCACACTTCTCGGAAGTCCAAACGAGACGGATGCGATGCTCGCGGGCGGCCAGAACGAAAGTCGTCGGTTCGTCGACGAGATACTGCGGCTTGAGTGCCCAGTGCAGATTCCACCCGCGTTTCGATATGCGACCGCGGATATCGAATTCGGCGAAGTGACGATACCTGCGGGTTCCGACGTACGAGTCCTCCTATCGGCAGCGAACCGGGACCGCGCGGTGTATGACAATCCGGACGTTTTCTGCCCCGAGCGCCTGGGGCGACCGGCTCTCACGTTCAGCGCGGGTATCCACTATTGTCTTGGTGCTGGTCTCGCCAAAGCAGAATTGACGACGATACTGAGGCAGTACGCGCTCCACTTGCGGCATGCCGTTCTGGTGAAGGAGCCGGACCGTCGCACATCGTTGCTGTTCCGCACCTACGGCGAGGTGAATATCGCCCTGGAGTGATTTCCAGTTCGTCGGTGGCGACGACTTGCGGTAACGGCACATCCGCACTACGTCGACCGCGCCGAAGGCGCTGTCGCAGCCTTGATTTTCACGTCGTTGATCCCCTTGAAGGCGAGAGGGCCGAGAAAGATGTATCGGCGTGTATTGACCACAATCATCACGGGCCATAGTCGACTGTGACGGTGACGTCAGCCAACCTGATAGAGCGTTAATTTTGTCTGCTTCTCGACCACTCTTTCTGGCCTGGGTCAGAACCGGAATGACGTCTCGGTAAGAGTTGTCCCGCAACACCGGGCTCGACCTCAGCGACTGCTGTGCTACCGACTCGCGTCTCTTCGTACTGGTCGTGAAGGTCTTCGCCCTCGTCGCAGCGAGGACGGGCCTGCGTGAGCACGAGGCGCTGACGGCAGACCGCGGCTAGGGCCTGTTGCGAAAGTGAATCAAGGTCGTGGATGATCACGCGTCGTGGGGCGTGGAGATCTGACGAACGGCCAGTGGGCTCGACTTGAGCCGTTGCTTCCGCTGGGAAAAAGGCCGGGGCGGCCGCCGGCGTGGAGACGGCGGCAGTTGGTCGACGGCATACGGTGTCGGACCAGGACCGGTGCGCCGTGGCGGGACGTGCCGGAGCGATACGGGCCGTGGTACCGGGCCTATGACTTGTTCCGGCGCTGGCAGCGTAACGGCACCTGGAAGCGGATCTTCGAGTTGTTGCAGGCCGAGACTGACGCTAAGGGCCTGATCACTTGGGATGTCAGTGTGGACTCCACTATCGCCCGGGCTCACCAGCATGCAGCCGGAGCTCGTAAAAAGGGGCGGAGCAGAAGGAGTCTCCTGGCGGCGTCGACACCGAGCCCGACGACCACGGCCTGGGGCGCTCGCGAGGCGGGCTGACCACCAAGCTGCACCTGGCGGTCGAGCAGGGACAGAAGCCGTTGTCGCTGCTGGTCACCGCCGGGCAGCGGCACGACAGCCCGCAGTTCCGGCCGGTCCTGGAGGGCATTCGGGTGCCCCGTCTCGGCCCGGGCCGACCGCGCACCCGGCCGGACAAGGTCCGCGCTGACAAGGCGTACGGATCCCGTGCGAACCGCGAATACCTGCGCAGACGCGGCATCCGCTGCACCATTCCAGAGGAGGCCGACCAGGTCCGCAACCGCAAGAAAAACGGTTCCCGCGGCGGTCGGCCGCCGAAGTTCGACAAGGCCGATTACAAGGAGCGCCACGCGGTGGAGTGCGGGATTAATCGCCTCAAACGCCACCGGGCTGTAGCCACCAGATACGACAAGCTCGCTGTCCGCTAGAAGGCAACCGTGCTGGTTGCAGCGATCAACGAGTGGCTGTGACCACTCACACGGCACGCTCCATGCACACCAGTTGATTCCGCTCGTCCCATGATGCGGCGACGGTGAAGCCGAGCCGCTCGTACAGGGCGATGGCACCTGCCCGCCACTTCCACACCGACAGCCGTACCGTGCTGACGCCGCTTTCCGCAGAATACGTCAGCGCGGCGCTGACCAGGCCGGACGCGATGCCCCGGCTCCGGAATGCCGGGTCTGTCCAGAGCCTCTTGACCTCTGACCGGCCGCTCACGGGGGCGGTCACCACCAGGCAGCCCACGGCGGTGTCCCCGTTGAGTGCCACCAGCACGACAGCGTCCGCGAATGCGGTCCCCGGGTCCAGGATTTCTGCCCGGTAGCGGTCCGGCAACCCGTCCACATCGGCGACGGCCTCGCCCTTCTCGGCCTCCGTCCGCAGATGGTAGCCCGCCAACAACTCGGCCAGCCCGGCCTCCACGGAAGGGCCCTGACCTGGCCAGCGGACGATGACAACCTCGCGTTGATCAGTCACGACGCCAGCATCACACGACCCATATCGGACACCAAACGAGACCCTTGATCCACTTTCGCAACAGACCCTAGTACTCCAGCTGTAGATCTTGATCTTGGCCTGTGGGCGGACAGCATCTCGGGTCGGTAGGTCGGCTTCTGCTGGCCGCTGGCAGGTAGACCGGGCCCGGTGGAACAGGCACTATGCGCCGGTGAGCATCGTCATCAAGTTCTTCGTGGCACCGGACGCCGAAGCTGCCGCTACTGTCGCGGAGGGTGGTCCCGACGGGGTCTTCGAGTCCCCGACCTTCGGCAACTTCGATGTCGAGGAGGCTCTGATCGAGTGGGAGGGCATCTTCACCGGTCGGAGCTTTGAGGAAGTCCTTGACGACGATGTTCCCGAGACTCTTGTCGACTCGGACGACGGCGATGGTCCGCTCGTCCTCGCCGTCTCCGGCACCCTTCGAGATGCGCTGTGCACTGCCGTCGAGCACCGGCTCGCTGAAGTCAGCCGGCTGTGGGTGGCCGAGCGGGCGGCAGACGGCGAGGTCTTCGACCCCGAGATCGCCGTGTGGATCCTGAGCGGCTTGGCCGACCTGGCCCGTGCCGTCCGCGAGGGAGACGAGAACCTGTACTGCTGGGTGGCGTAGAAAGGGCACGGCCACCGTTAATCATCTTCGGTTGTGTGGACAGACGAAGATCAGCCGAAGGCCGTGGGCCACAGCGTAGACCCTGCCCGGTGGCAGCCGGTGTTCGACGACCTGATGGCGAGGGTGGCGAGGCGGTTCGCCCGGGTCGAGCCGCGCCGCAGGGCACGGGCATTCGTGCTGGGCCTGCTGGCAGAGTTGCCGCGGAAGAACTGCTGGACAATCGCGGAGCATGCCGGTGACAGCAGTCCGGCCGGTATGCAGCACCTGCTGAGCCGCGCGTCCTGGGACGCCGACGAAGTCCGCGACGACATAAGGGACTTCGTTGTCGAGCACTTCGGCAACCAGGACGCCGTCCTGGTGGTGGACGAGACCGGTGACCTGAAGAAGGGCACCGCGAGCGTCGGGGTGCAACGCCAGTACACCGGGACCGCGGGGCGAATCGAAAACGCCCAGGTCGCCGTCTACCTCGTCTACTCCGCCCCGGTCGGGCACGCTGCCATCGACCGGCGCCTCTACATCCCACGCTCCTGGACTCAGGACCCCGACCGGTGCCGGGCCGCAGGCATCCCGGACCACACGGGGTTCGCCACGAAGCCCGCCCTGGCCACCGAGATGATCACCCAGGCCCTGGAGGCCGGCGTCACGGCCTCATGGGTCACCGGCGACGAGGTCTACGGCGGCGACCCCCACCTGAGCGCCGAGCTGGAGCGCCGTCAGGTCGGCTACGTCCTCGCCGTCTCACGCAAGCGACCGATCCCGACCCGCGCGGGCGTCTTAACGGCCGGCATGCTGGCCCACTGCCTCCCGAAGACTGTATGGCAGCGACTCTCAGCCGGAGACGGCGCCAAAGGTCGCCGCTTCTACGACTGGGCCCAAGTAGAGATCGACAGCCCGGCGAGCAGCACGGGTCACCGGTCGTTGCTCATTCGACGTAACCGGCGCACCGGCGAACTCGCCTTCTACCGTTGTTACTCGGCTGGACCCGTTCCTTTGAGCGCCCTGGTCAGGGTGGCCGGGCGCCGCTGGACGGTGGAGGAGACCTTCCAGTCCGCGAAGGGCCTGACCGGCCTGGACGAGCACCAGGTTCGCCGCTGGACCTCCTGGCATCGCTGGACCACGCTGGCCATGCTCGCGCACGCATTCCTCGTGGTCACGGCCGCCATCGAACGGACCACCGTGACCACGCCGCCAGGGCTCGCCCCGCTGACCTGCGGCGAGATCCGACGTCTCTTCACCGCCTTCGCCGCACCCCAACCACGCGGCCTGGCGCACTGGCTCAGTTGGTCATGCTGGCGCCGACGACACCAGGCCCGTGCACGGAGCAGCCACTACCAACGTCAGGCCCTCCAATAGTCGTGATCAAGATCTACAGCTGGAGTACTAGGCTCCGGCCACCACCGCCAGCCGCCCCGACGACCACAAGGCCTACTACCCCGGCGCCACCCCGATCTCCATCCGCGTCACCGGAGATACGAACACCGGGTTGCTGCTCGGCGCCCAGCTCATCGGGCGGCGCGGCGCCGAAGCTTCGAAGCGGGTCGATACATACGCGAGCGCTCTCTTCCACGGAATGACGATCGACGGGATCAGCCAACTCGACTTCTCCTACACGCCGCCCCTGGGCTCCCCGTGGACGCGGTCCAGATGGCGGCGCAGGCGTGGATGAACGAGCACCAACTCGACGTGCAACGCGGGATGGTGGGCTCTGGGTGACCCGAAAAGGGGGTAGGGGCGGAGGCTGAGACGGCTTCCGGTTTTCACGGGTTCCAGGATCTCCAGTACGTGGCACGGCCCGTCGTCGGCCTCACCTTCTTCTCGGAGCGCGGTACCACCCGACTGTTTGCGGACCTTCGCGAGGCCCTGGCCGGAGAAATCACCGAAGCCCGGCTGGCACCGGCAGGCCTTGGGCGGCGCGCTGTGAACCCCAGACGACTGCGCGGTGGCTGGTTTCTGGGCCAGCCGGGGTTCTCGGAATTGGTTCTCTGTAAACGAACACGCGCCGACCCTGCGTAGGTTCGGCGCGTGAGCGGTGTTGGTGCTCCTCCTTCACATACCAGGGGAGGAGCAGCGACGCTTCTGTTCGTGAACGGACTACAGCTCGACTGAGTGCGAGCGTGCCAGGCTGAGGAAGGCGGACCAAGCCTTGGTGCGTACGGCGAGCGCAGGTCCCGCCGTGTTCTTCGAGTCTCGGATCCCGACCTCGGTGTTCAAGTTGGCGATCTCGACGCAGTTCCCCCCTTCGCCTGTGCTGTAGGAGGACTTGAACCAGGCTCCCTCGGGGGCGAGTTCGGTGGAGACGGCGTGCTTCTGGATCATGTCTTTTCTCGCTTCAGGGTCTCAACGAATGCGGGGGTTTCCTCGGGCGGCTGCGCCGAGGCGATCATGGAGTTGAACCAGCGGGTGAACCGGGCGACAGTGGCAGGGCGGTCAGACATGGACATGGCGCTGCCCAGGCCGGTGTCGACCTGCACGGTGGTAGGGCGGTCTCCGCCGAGGTCGAGGATGGTGAAATTGCTCCAGAGGCGCTTGACCGGGGCCTCCGTCAACAGCACCTGGATCGTCACGTTGGGCAGCGCAGCCATGCGAAGGATCTCGTCGTACTGGCCCCGCATCACCGAAGGGCCACCGACGGGGTGTCGCAACGCGGATTCTCCCAGGATCGCCCACAGCTTCCGAGGCTCCTCGTCACGAGTGAAGGGCTCGCGACGTTTCATGCGCAGCGCGACGTTGCTGATGATGAACTCGCTTGTCGTCTCTTCGATCGGCTGGACCTCGGTGAACTGGGCGTGTGCGTACCCCTCTGTCTGCAACTGCCCGGGAATCACGTTGGGGTTGTAGACGCTGACGGCCTGGGCGACTGATTCGATTCCCGCGAACGTCTTTGTTGTGGTGAGGACGGTGCGGAACTGGGTTGTCCAGTCCTGGCTTGCCGGGGCCTTATAGAGATCCTCAAGCGACTGCACCATGTCGAGGTCGTCTCCGACGCCGTAGATGTTCAGCAGTTTGCGGAGGTCACCGACCATTCGGAAAGTGCTCTGGCCGAGTTCGATGCGTCGAAGCTTGTCGTAGGTGAGCCCGCTGACCGTCTTCGCGGCCTCCTCGATGGTCAAGCCGGCGGTCTTGCGAAGCTCGCGCATCTGGATGCCGAGGTCCACTCGTGGTGCCGTCGTCCCGATCTGCTTGGCCATGCTCTGCATCCTCCTGCGTCTCAAGTCGCCTGTGTACGCACGGGAGCTACCGATCTTGCCATCAGAGCTCGGAGCCTGACACCCCAAGTCCCCTCTGTGTAGCCCCCACTGCATCTTGCGGCATATACCAATCCATGCGCCAGTGCATATGCAGTACACATTCGATTGCGAATGAACCTGCGCACGCGCCAATCTAGTTGGGCGCGCCGGATCGGAAGTCACGTTCAGGACGGAGCGCTTGGTGAGCGCCTTCGTGTGACGGGGCTGGTGAGCGGCCCAGCGAAGATCCGCGCCTCGCGTACGGCCCGGCTCCTGCTGGGAACCGCTCGCCCCCGTGGGCGTGGACAGCAGGAGTTTCATGCCGGGCCGTACGTGCCACCGCTTCACGACGAGACGGAACAGGTGACGAGCATGCCCCCCACAGTCGCAGGCCACGTTGACCGAGCAGCCGCGTGTCTCAAGTCCTCAGCGTCGGTCGTCCCCCGCGGGACGTTCAGAGACGCCTGCACGGCACCGGCTCAGGCCACTGTTGGGACGAACGTTGCCACGGGTTCCCGTCTCCGTGTGTACCCCGGATTCAACATGTCCTTCGAGCGAGGCGAAGGCTCCACGGATGGCGTTGTCGCCGATGCGGACCGAGCCGTGCCGCGTCGCGCGCGGATCATCGTCAGGGCCGGGTTGCGGTATTGGGGTTGGCCGGGACTCATCGAGTCCGCCGACGTACTCGTCACCGAACTGGTCACGAACGCGCTTGAGCATGGGCTCGGTGATGTCGGGCTGCGTGTGTATCTCACCGACACGCACCTTCTGATCGAGGTGTGGGACGGCTCTCACCAACTCCCCGTACTGGGCGAGGCGGCTCTCGACGATGAGGACGGCCGCGGCCTCTTCCTTGTCGCTGCTATCGCTGACGACTGGGGCGTCAGCGCTGACGGCATGACGACCTGGTGCTCCCTCCCTCTTGTGGGAAGGAACGACGACATGGAGCACGGTTGTGTCACTGTGATCCCCGATCTCGGGTGCGCAGAGACCAAGTGGGTCAAGAAGGAGATGTTCCGGGCGACCCGTCATGCTGCCGGGAACGCCTACCGCTACACCCGCCTGCACCTGAACACCA
>NZ_JBHXME010000233.1:3410-13391 GCF_042721125.1 Streptomyces sp. NPDC058469 | reverse complement strand
CGTGTCGAAGCCGCGGGGTACCCCCACCCGCCCTAAGTAGGTCCGCCGACCATCCCGACCGCCCGGGCCCCCGCCACCGCGCCAGGGCGGGCGCCGGGCCGGGCTCTGCCCGCACAAGTCCGTGGTGAGGGGGCCCGATGAGCTATGACCTGGGCGCAGTCGTCCCGCTGGGCACGAAGGTGCAGGACGCCTCGGGGGTGCCGGCCAACGCCGGGAACATGCGGCTGACCATCACCCTGCCCGACGACACCACGACGGTCGTCGACCCGGTCACGCCGGCGTCCACGGGCGTCTACACCCGCGGCTACCAGACCGTGCAGTCCGGGCTGCACCAGGTGCGATGGCTGGCCACGGGCGCCAATGCGTGCGCGTCCACCGACGTGTTCGACGTGCGCCCGGCCTCGCCGCCGATGCTGTTCTCCCTCGCCGATGCCAAGGATCAGCTGGCCATCCCCGCCACCTCGACAGGTGACGACGACGAGATCCGGGACTACATCGCGGCCACCACCGTGGCGGTCGAGTACTTCGTGGGCCCGGTCGTCCGGCGCGCCGTGCAGCAGGTATTGCAGGGCGGCCGGGACACGTGGGTGCTCCACACGACGCCCGTGCTCAGCATCACCTCCGTCACGCCGTTGCAGACCTGGCAGCAGACCATTGCCGTGAACGTCCTGGACGTGGACACGAACACCGGCATCGTGCGCCGCACGGACAGCCTCTGGTTCTTCTCCGGCGACTACCGCGTGCTCTACCAGGCGGGCCGCGCCACTGTGCAGCCGAACGTGAGCCTCGCCGGAAAGCTGATCCTGCAGCACCTGTGGCGCACCCGGTACGGGGCCGCGCGGGGCGCGTCGAGCGCCGACGACTGGAACACGACCGAGCAGGTGCCGGGCTTCGGCTACGCGATCCCCAACCGTGCCCTGCAGCTGCTTCAGAACGACCGGCAGTTGGACGGTTTCGCATGATGACCTCCCGCGTGCCGGCGGCCGTCGATGCCCTGCTGGCCATCCTGACCGCGGCCCCAGCCTTCGCCGAGGTGGACGTCGTCGACGGTCCGGCGGCCGTCAACTACACCCGGCTGAAGCGCCTGTACGTGGGCTGGCAGCCCACCTCGGCGGCGGCCGTGTCCCTCACCCAGGACTTCAACGCGGCCGGCGCACGTACCCGGGACGAGGCGTTCGCGATCGCCTGCTACGCCGAGGCCCGCGCGGGCGACACCGTCATGAAGGACCGGCGCGACGAGGTGTTCGCGCTCGTCGGCGAGGTCGAGACCGCGCTGCGTGCCACCAACTCAGCGCCGACGGCGCCCACCTTGAACGGCGCGGTGCTCTGGGCGCACCTGACCGCAGGCGACCTGACCCAGGCGCAGGAGGAAGGCAGCCTCGCCGGGCTCGCTTTCACGGTGACCTGCCAGGCCCGTATCTGATCCACCCACCCGAGAAGGAGTACAGCCATGGCGCGTGTGCGCTACCTGGGCCCGGAGCCGGTGACCGTGCCCGAACTCGGCGACCGCGAGGTCCAGCCGGACGAAGTGGTCGAGGTGCCCGACGAGAGGTTCGAGGGCTACGTCTGCCAGCCCGCGAACTGGGAGTCCGTCGAGGAGCCCGGCGCGAAGAAGAAGACCAGCGCGGCCAAGGCGTCGCAGAACCAGGAGGGCTGATCCATGGCGATCGGATCCGGGCTCGGCGCCCAGCTCGGCATCAGCGCCGAGTCGACCTACGGCACGTTTGTGGCCCCGGCGAAGTTCGTCGAGTTCACCAAGGAATCGCTGGTCCTCAAGAAGACGACAGCCCAGTCTGCGGGTATCGCCGCCGGACGTCTGCTGCCCCTGTCCTCGCGGCGCGTGGTGACCCAGACCGAAGGGTCCGGCACCGTCGACATGGAGGTCACCAACAAGGCCATGGGCCTGCTGCTGCAGGCCCTGATGGGGACCTCTGTCACTCCGGTGCAGCAGGTAGCTACGACGGCCTACCTGCAGACGCACACCCTCGCGGACACGGCGGGCAAGAGCCTGACGATCCAGAAGGGCGTGCCGCTGACCACGGGCACGGTGACCGACAAGACCTTTCTGGGCTGCAAGGTCGTCTCGGCCGAGTTCTCGTGCGAGGTCGGGCAGATGCTCACCGCCACCTACGAGTTCGACGCGAAGGCGTGCGACGAGGCGCAGACACTGGCGACGGCCTCGTACCCGTCGATGTCCCCGTTCCACTTCGGCCAGCTCGCGGTCAAGACGGGCACCTTCGGGACAGAGGCGGCGCGGGACGGCATCCGCAAGATCTCGGTGAAGATCGAGCGCCCGCAGGCCGTCGACCGGTTCTATGCCGGGCAGGCCGGCACGAAGAAGGAGCCCATCTCCAACGACCAGGTGAAGATCACCGGATCGATCGAGATGGACTACGTCGACACCACCCTCGACGACCTGCACACCTCGGATGCCGCGACGTCGCTGGTGGTCGAGTTCATCGGCCCGATCATCGCGTCGACGTACACCGAGACGTTCCGGATCAAGCTGCCCGCGATCCGCTTCGACGACGCGCCGCCGACCGTCGAAGGGTTCGCTGTCGTCAAGCCGACGCTGAACTTCACGGGTCTGTACGACGGCACGAACCAGCCGGTCATCGAGTACATGTCGACCGACATCACCCTGTGAGCCCACGGTGGTTCAGGACATCCGCATAGTCGGCACCGGCCAGCTGCTCGAACTCCAGCGGCGGCTGCGCCGGGCCGGCCACGAGAACATCCGCTCCAGCATGCAGCGCCGCATCCGGCGTGCGGCCGAGCCGCTGCGCGACGACCTCCAGGACGCCGTGCGGAGCCAGCCTCTGCAGTCCACTGGGCGCGGTGTCGGTAAGCGCGGCGGCCGATCTCCAACGACCCGGCCGTTCCGCGAGGCCATCGCCCAAGCCATTCGCATCAGTGTTCGCACTACGGGCGACCCGGGCGCACGGGTCTGGCTGGACAAAGGACTTCTCCCGCCGGACATCCCGGTCGCCGTGGTGAACCAGATGAACGACCTCGGCCGGCTGCGCCACCCGGTGTTCGGCAACAGGAGGCGCTGGTCGCAGCAGTCCGCCAACCGCGGCTTCTGGGACAAAACCGCGCGCGCCCATGTCGACCGCATCAACAGCGAGGTCGCCCGCGTCGCGGACGACGTGCGCCGTCACCTCGAATAGGAGCACCATGATCATCGTCTACAGCCCGGCGGACGGCGAGAAGGAAGAGTTCGACGCCAGCACCCTGCGCGTCTCCGAGGTGTCGATCGTCCAGCGGACCGTCGACATGAAGTGGGACGAGATCAAGGCCGGGCTCGCCAACGACGACCCCGAGGCCATGCGCGGCGTGGCATGGGTGATCAAGAAGCGCAGTAATCCGCCCCTTCGCTACGCCGACTTCGACCCCAGCATCGACGAGATCGACACCCGCCTCGACAAGAAAGAGGTCAGGGCCTGGATCGAGGGGGCCCTCTCCTTGGCGGCCAGCAATCCGCAGGCCACCAGTGCCGACATCGCCGACGCCCTGAGTGGTCTGCCCGCCGTCGCGCAGGATCCCGAGCACGCGCGCCAGCTCATCGCCGAGATGACGCAGGACCCAAAAGAGGACCCGGCCGCGCCACAGGAGGCGGCAGCGGAGGCGAGCGACTCGGACCGGAGCCAGACCCCGACGTCGACCACGCCCGCACCGACTACCTCGGACTCTTCGCCCACATCCTCCACATCCCGCCGCAGGAAGTCGACGACCTGAGGGTCGAGGACTTCTACAGCCTCATCGCCTGGATCGACACCAACCAGGCACGCGCTGCCGAAGGGGGATGACCCGTGCGTCTCGACTTCACCCTCGTCGGCCGCGACCACCTTTCCCGCGTCCTGGACCGGGCAGGGGACGCCAGCAACCGGCTCGGCCGCCGCCTGCTGACCACCAGCATCAACGGCGACGCCGCGATGCGCCGCATGACCCACAACACGACCCGCTACCTCGCCGGGATGCAGCGGGACTCGGAGGCCGGCGGCAAGGCCCTTGAGGAGCTGAAGAAGGCCACGATGCTGCTGGCCCCGGCAGCGATCCCCGCCGCCGCCTCGCTCCTGCCGATCGCGGCGGGCGCGGGTGCAGTGGCGGTGGCCTCCGGCGCCATGATCGCGGCGATGGTGCCGCAGATCGCCGCACTGAACACCGCGGCCGACGCTGAGAAGAAGTACGAGACGGCGGTCACCCAGCACGGTGCCGCCTCCGCTCAGGCCATCGAGGCGCAGACCGCCTATCAGCAGTCCGTGGCCAAGATGCCCCCGGCGACGAAGCAGGCTGCCGCCGCCCTGGTGACGCTGAAGAAGGACTATCAGGGCTGGTCGGACAGCCTTGCCGGCGACACGATGCCCGTCTTCACCAAGGGGCTCGCCCTCGCCAACACGCTGCTGCCCAAGACGAGCGGCCTGGTCAAGGCGGCGAGCACGGAGGCCAGCCGGTTCGAGACGATCGTCGGCGGCGAGATGGCCTCTCCCGGCCTGGACCGCCTGAACGGCAAGTTCACCAGCTTCGCCCAGAAGACGCTGCGTAACGTCAACGACGAGATCGTCCACCTGCTGCGGGCAGGGCAGGGAACCAACGTCGGCGGTCCGGCACGCGAGTTCATGGACTGGGCGAAGGCTCAGGGCCCGACCGTGGCGGGCGTCCTCAAGAGCGTGGCCACAGCCCTGGTCCACCTGCTGCAGGCCGGAAGTGATGTAGGGGTCGGTCTGCTTCAGGCCGTCGAGGTGGTGTCGCGTCTGGTGTCGGCTGTGCCGCCCCAGGCCATCGCCATCTTCCTGCAGCTGGCCCTCGCGCTGAAGGTTGCCAAGGCGGCGGCCCTCGGTCTGGCCGCGGGCCGCACGGCGCTGGCCGGCTTCGCCACCCAGATCGTCGCGATGCAGACCGCGGCCGCCGGGGCACCCGGCCGCCTGCGCGGGGTCGGTGCCGCGATCGGCGCGCTGTCCCGCAGCGCGAAGGTCGCACTCGTCGGGACCGGTATCGGGCTGCTCATCATCGCGCTGACGCAACTGTCGTCGGTGGGGAAGAAGACACCCCCGGACGTCGACAAGCTGACGACGTCCCTCGGGCATCTCGCCCAGACGGGCAAGGTCACCGGCGAGGCGGCGCGCGCGTTCGGCGCCGACCTCGGCGGACTCGCCGACTCACTGCGGACCCTGAGCCGTCCGTCGAACCTGGACAAGACCCAGCAGTTCCTGACCTCCCTGGTCGGCATGGACTCGACGCCGGTCGCGGAAGCCAAGAAGGATCTCGACGGCGTCGACCAGGCCCTCGCCGGACTGGTGCAGGGCGGCAAGGCGGACCTGGCCAAGGCCGCCTTCGACCGGGTCGCAGCCTCCATGCGCAAGCAGGGCATGTCCACCGCCGAGCTGCGGTCCCACCTCGGCGACTACACCTCTGCCCTCGACGACCAGGCCTTCGAGAGCCAGCTCGCGGCGCAGGCTCAGGGGCTGTTCGGACAGCAGGCGCAGAAGACGCAGGCCGCCCTCGCCGCGCAGAAGCAGAGCGCGGACGGATTGCGCCAGTCGATCCAGGCCCTCAACGACGTGAACCGCAGCGCACTCGGCGGGATGATCGGGTTCGAGGGCGCGATCGACTCGGCGGCCGAAGCGGCGAAGAAGAACGCCGGCGCGCTGTCGATGTCGCACGGGCAGCTCGACCTCAACAGCCAGAAGGCGCGGGACGCCGCAAGCGCGCTGTCCGACCTGGCGGCGAAGACGGACGAGGCCGCGGGCGACGCGCGGGAGAACGGCTCGTCGTGGGAACAGGTCAACGCGATCTACACGCGGGGCCGTTCGGCGATCATCAAGAACGCCCAGGCCATGGGCCTTTCGGCGTCCCAGGCGAAGCAGCTCGCCGACCAGATCCTGAAGATCCCGGACCGGACCGCCACAGTCAAGATGAACAAGGAGGACGCCCAGCGCGATCTCACCGCGTTCAACGCGGCGCTCAAGGCCTCTCCGGGGTCCAAATCGGTGACGCTGAAGACGCTGTCGAAGTCGGGTGAGCAGGTCCTCGAAAGCTTCGGCCTGAAGGTGAAGCGCCTGCCCAACGGCAGCGTGACGGTCACCACGAAGGGCGGCGCTCTCTCGGCGATCACCAACATCGGGGCCGCGCTGAGGGCGCTGAATGGTAAGTCGGCACGCACGACGGTCTATTCGGACCACATCAACACGACGATCTACCGGACCAAGGGCAGCCTGCACGACGTCGTGGGTGCGACAGGCGGCCTGTTCACGGGGGCTGGTTTCCAGCACCGCGGCTACGCCGACGGCGGCCTGGTCGACGGGCCCGGCAGTGAGACCTCCGACGGCGTGTACGCGCCGTGGCTGTCGAAGAACGAGTTCGTCGTCAACGCGAGAAGGACCCGTCAGTACCTGCCGCTGCTGAAGGCCCTCAACTCCGGCAAGCTGTCGCTGGGCTCGCTGACCGGGTCCGGCGGCGGTACAGCGGCAGCCGGTATGGAGGCCGGCCGCGGCCTGGCCGCAGGCATGACCGGGGCGGCCGGGCTCGTCGGCAGGGCGGCCCGGACGATGGCGTCCGCAGTCGAGGCCGGCATCAGGGACGAGCTGGAAATCCGGTCGCCGTCGAAGAGGACGAAAGCCTTGGCGGCGGACGTCGGCAAGGGCTTCATCGTCGGCCTGACCAGCGCCCAAGCCAAGATCAAGTCCACGTCGAAGGACCTGGTCAAGGACATCAAGACGGCGTTCTCCGGCAAGAAGGAGTCCGGCCTGGTCGCGATGGTGGACCGGGACACGAAGAAGCTCCTCACCGCTGCGGCCAAGCGGGACAAGATCGCGGCCACGATCGCCGCGGCCAAGACCTACGCCTCCGACGTCACCAAGAACGCACGCGAGGGCGCGGGACTGTCCAACCTCGGACTGGAGCCGGAGCAGGTCTCCGCCGGGAGCATCAAGGCCGGGCTCGCGGGCAAGCTCGCGCAGGTCAAGCAGTTCACGAAGTACATCGACATCCTCGCGAAGAAGGGCCTCAACAAGGGGCTGCTGCGGCAGATCCTCAACATGGGCCCCGACGCGGGCTACGCCTACGCGAGCGCCCTGGTCGGCGCGGACAAGGGAACCTTCAAGTCGATCAACTCCCTGCAGTCCCAGCTCGACAAGAGCACGACGACCCTCGGGCAGGTGGGCGCTGACCGGCTGTACGACAGCGGCAAGAACGCCTCAAAGGGCTTCCTCACCGGCCTCCTCTCTCAGGAGAAGGATCTTGAGAAGGTCATGGAGAAGCTGGCCAAGTCGATGCAGAAGAGTCTGAAGAAGGCTCTCGGCATCAAGTCGCCCGCGACCAAGATGATCCCGCACGGGATCAACACCGCCCGCGGTGTGGCCGTCGGTGTCCTCGCAGGCCTGCCCCACGTCGACCGCGCCATGCAGACCATGGCCGGCCGCATGACGGGCCGCGCCGCCGTCGCAGGCCGGCCTGCGGTCGCCGCTGCCGGCGCCGGGTCGATGAACGTGCAGATCAGCGTGACCGATGCCCGGGACCCGATCGCCACGGCGAAGGAAATCCGCCGCGAACTCCTCGAGCTGAAGCGGGTGTTCGGGATGAACGTCGAACTGAAGGTGGGGTGAGCGATGCCGCTGCTCGTCGAGGCCGGCTGGGGCGGACTGGTCCAGTACCCGGACACCATCACCTGGACCGACATCACGCAGTACGCCAATCAGGTCCAGGGGGTGAGCATCAGCCGGGGCGCCGCCGACGAGCTGTCGGAGACACAACCCGGCACGGCCACCCTCGTCCTCGACAACGCCGACGGCCGCTTCACCCCGGGCAATGCGGCCTCGCCGTACTACCCCTACGTGCGGCGCAACGCCCCGATCCGGATCTCGGTCGTCGCGGTGACGAAGAACTTCGTCACCAACCCGACCTTCGAGACCGACACCTCGGACTGGGCGCTGGGCAGCGACGCTGCCACCACCTTCGCCCAGTCGTCGACGCGGGCGCAGCACGGCACCAAGTCCCTGCTCATCACGTGGGGAGGATCGTTCAACTCCAACCCCGCGTTCGAGACGGCACTCTCGCCCTGGACCGGGAACACGGCGACCGCGGCCCGCGTCAACACGCAGGCGCAGTCCGGCTCGTGGTCGATGCAGATCACTCCCAACGGCACGAGCCCAAGTCCTCGCGCCGAGTCCGAGCAGTTCGCGGTGACGGCCGGTAACTCCTACCGGGCGAAGGGTTGGCTGCGCTGCGCGACCAGCCGGACCGTCTCTCTCAACGTCAACTGGTACAACTCCAGCAGCAGCTACCTGTCGACAAGCACGAACACGCAGGCTGTGACGGCGAACACGTGGACCCAGTTCAGCGCCTTGTTCACCGCCCCGGTGGGCGCGGCCTACGGGCAGCTCGCGCCTACCGTGCCCAGCACACCGCCGGTGACGGATGTCCTGTACGTCGACGAGGTTCGCTTGCTGAGCGACCCCGGGAACGAGTTCCCCGCCGTCGGCACGACGCTGTACGGGCTCGACATGGGCCAGCAGTACACCGCTTCCTCCTACGTATGGGTGCCGACCGGGTCGCGGCCGGTGAGCCTGTTCGTCGTCGGCATCAACGGCGCCGGGGCCTCCTCGACCACCAATGACGCCTGGCAGCGGATCACCTACACCTTCACCGCGACCTCGACCTCTCACACTCTGCAGCTCATTCCGAGCGGCCACCCGCAGTTCGGTACTCAGGTGTGGCTGGACGCCGTCCAGGTCGAGGCCGGCGCCGCGGCGACGACGTTCGACGCCAACGGCGCGCAGGTGCGTTCCCGCTTCTACGGCAGGGTCAACGAGTTCCCGGTGGACTGGGAAGGCCTGGTCAGCACGGTGCGGATCTCGTGCACCGACCTGTTCAAACTCCTCAACAGGCTGCCTACCCTGCGGTCGATGCTGACCGAGGAGATCGCCAACTTCCTCCCCGACGCCTACTACGCGCTCACCGAACCCAGCGACTCCACCAGCGCCGGCGACCTGTCCGGCAACGGACTGCCGTCGATGGCCATCACCCAGGTCTCAACCGGTGGCACGCTCACCATGGGCACCGACACCGGGCCGGACGCCACCGGCGACAGCACTCCCACGCTCACCCCGTCCACTGCCACCGCCGGCCTGTATCTGACGGTCGACCTGGGCGCAGCCACCCAGCAGGCGCTCACGAACAACGAGTTCGCCGTCGAAGGCTGGTTCAAGACCACGACAACCGGCCGGGCCATCCTCGGCCTGTACTCAGCCGACCTGCAGTGCGTGCAGGTCGTATCGCTCTCGGCCAGCGGCGCCCTGCAGATCGAATGGACCGCCTCCGGATCCAGCACCCTCACCGTGACAACGGTCGATGGCACCAGCGGTCTGGCCGACGGGAAGTGGCACCACTTCGAGTGGAGCCAGAGTCTCAGCGGGAGCGTCGCCGTCGACGGTGTCGTCGTCGACGCGTCCGTCCCCGTCACGGACGGATTCGACCAGCGGTTCCTGCACATCGGCGGATACCGCGGCACGCGGCTGTGGTCCGGGTCCCTCGCCCACGTCGCGCTGTACGCACGCCCCTCGATCGGCAGCGTCCTCGCTACCCACTACGCCTCGGGGATGACCGGGAACGCGGGCGAGAGCGCGGACACCCGGATCGCCCGGTTCTGCACGTATGTGGGCCTGGTCGACGTCATCATCCAGGGAAGCACTCACGACCCGATCGCGTCCCAAGGACCAGGCGGTACAGGCGCGGTGGCGCGGATGCGGGAAGTGGAAAGCACCGAGTCCGGAAAGCTGTTCGCGGCCCGCGACCAGTACCTGATGACCTACCAGTCCCGCGACGTGCGCTACAACCCGAGCCCGGCAAGCGACGTGTTCACCATCGCCTACGCCGACCTGGAAACCGGCAGCACAGAGCTGGCCGACGACGACCAGAAGATGGTGAACTCGCTGGAGGCCAGCCGCCCGGGCGGCGCCACTCAGCGTGTCACCGCCCCGGCCT
>NZ_JBHXME010000233.1:0-3400 GCF_042721125.1 Streptomyces sp. NPDC058469 | reverse complement strand
GTTCGGCGTCTACGACCCGGGCGCACTGTCCATCCTCAAAACGTCGGACAACTCAGTACTGGACGCCGCGAACTGGAGAGTGTCCCGGTACGCCGACCCGGACCCTGAGCTGCGCGAAGTAGCGATCGAGGCCTACACGATGTCCACCTACCTGGACATCCTCGACGCCGATATCTCCGCCTGCTTCTCCGTCACCGCTCTGCCCTCGCAGGCGCCGGCCTCGATGCTGCGCGTCACCGTCGAGGGCTACACCGAGACGATCAAAGAGAAGTCGCACGTCATCCAGTTCCACACGTCGGCCGCGCTCACCGACAGCGTGTGGGTCCTCGACGACCCGACCTATTCCGTCCTCGACTCCACGACCCGCCTCGCCTACTGAAAGGGGACGCCGTGGCTATCGCCGTCGTGCGCGCCGAGACCTTCTACACCCCGCCCCCCGGCCAGCCCGCCGACCTGTGGGCCGGCGTGCTGGCCGCCGAACTGGTGTGGCGCTGGTACGAGTTCCGGGTGGGCCGCCGCGCCATCCCGCCAGCCGACGCCGTCGACGACACGTACTTCGCGCGCATCAATCAGAACCGCTGGCTGGCCGACTGCTCGTCGTGCGGCTCCGCACAGATCGTCTCCCCGAGCGATCCGCGGTACGCGTGCGTGGAATGCGGGTGGGGCTGGTGCGCACTCGTCTTCCCCGACGATGTGGCATCGGTCGAGGCAGCCCTGATGGGACTGAAGCCCGCGCTGCGGAACTGGTGGAACCCCGCCGACCCCAACAACCCGGACAACACCATCGCGCCCGCGCCTGACCCCGGCCAGGAAGCGGGGGCATCGTGACCTTCGCCCCGCGCACATGGGTCGTCGGCGAAGTGGTCTCTGCGGCGCTCATGAACCAGGAGATCCGCGACCAGGTCAACAGCATGCTCGCCGCCTGGACGTCGTACACGCCGGCATGGACGGCCTCGACCACCGCCCCCGACGTCGGCAACGGAACCCTCACCGACCGGTACCTGAAGATCGGCCGCACCGTCTACGGGGAAGTCACCCTCACCTGCGGATCCACCACCACCTACGGCAGCGGTGCCTGGTCCTTCAGCCTGCCCGCGACCGTCGCGTCATCAGGATTCTCGGCCCTGGGATCCGCGCGCATGACCTCGACCGCCACCTGGCACGGCCAGGTCTCGATCAGCAGCGCCGCCACCACCTTCCAGGTCACGTTCCCCACGTCCGCGACCAACACCCAGTCGGCCAACGCCTCGCAGGGCACACCGGCCACCCTCGCGGCGACCCACGCGATCCGGGCGTTCTTCGTCTACGAAGCCTCGTCCTGACCCACCTTCCACACCGTCCGCCCCGAGCCAGCCGGCCGGGGCCTTCGTCATTTCTGGAGCACCCATGGCGACACCCCTGACCGCAGCCCAGACGTTGACCGCGCTCAGATCCGAGGGCCTCACCGTCCACGAGCACGCGGGCTGGAGCACCCACAACCGCGAGGCGGCGACCGGCAAGTCCTTCGGCCCCGTGATCGGCGTACTCATCCATCACACGGCCGGGCACGGCGACAAGGAGATCTGCTACAACGGCCGCTCCGACCTGCCCGGCCCGCTCTGCCACTCCTGGCTGGGTAAGACCGCAGGCCTGTGGATGATCGGCCACGGCCGGGCGAATCACGCGGGCCTCGTCGACCTCGACGTCCTCAACGCCCTCCGTGCCGAGGCGAGCCCGCTGCCGCACGACGACCAGGCCAACGCCGACGGCAACGACGTCCTGTACGGCCTGGAGATCGAGAACCTCGGCGACAGCAAGGACCCCTACCCGGCCGACCAGTACCGCCAAGCCGTGCTGTGGGCCGCGTCGCTGTGCCGGGCGCACGGCTGGACGGAACGTTCCGTCGCCGGGCACAAGGAAGTCCAGCCCGGAAAGATCGACCCCAGCTTCGACATGAACGGCTTCCGCGCCGACGTGAAGAAGCAGCTCGCCACCAAGCCCGGCGGCGGCACGGTCACGCCGACGCCCGCCAAGCCGAAGGTCGACCTGTCCCAGCTCATCGCCGCCGCCAAGGCCGACCCCGGCGCGAAGCAGGGCCACGTCAGCTACATGACCGGAACGAACCTCACCGAAGCCGCCCTCGTCAAGCTCGGCTACCTCGCCAAGACGTATGCGGGCGACGGCTCCTTCGGGTCGACCACGGTCAAGGCCTACGCCGCATGGCAGCGCCACCTCGGCTACACCGGCGCCGACGCCAACGGCATCCCCGGCCACACGTCCCTCACCCAGCTCGGTACGAACACCGGGCTGTTCACCGTCGTCGCCTGATCGGGAAAGGCCCTCATGAAGATCGCCAGTATCGCCAAGTCCATCATCGCCGGCCTCGCCGCGGGCGCGGCGGCTGCCGTCACCGCCGTGCAGGACAACGTCCTCACCACCGGCGAGGGCGTCACCATCGCGCTCGCCGTCCTCGGCGCGTGGGGCATCACCTACGCGGTGCCCAACCGCCCGAAGACGGACGCCTAACCCTGCCCCATGCGAGCGTCTTGGAGGTGGCATGGACGCCGCCCTCGTCACAGCTATCGGCGTGATCGGCAGCGCCGCCGTGGCGGGGGCGGCAGCCATGTACGGCTCCAAGGTCGCCGGACGCGCCCAGCGGGAGGGCAACGCGGTGAACGGCTTCAACTCGCTCACGGACCAGCTCCAAGAGGAACGCAAGGAGCTGCGGACCGAGGTGGCCACGCTCAAGACCGAACTCGCCACCGAGCGGGCAGAGTCGGCGCGTCTGCGACTGGTCGTACAGCAGCTCGGGGGGCATCCGTGACGCGCACCGACCGGATGCTGGCCCGCCGATGGAAGCCCATCGCTCTCCTCTCGTTCCTGCTGCTGCTCACCGGCGCCGTCCTCCTCGTGTACGTCCGCGTCCAGATCGAAGCGAACCGGGCCGACCAGCTCGCCGACGAGGCCAACCTCCGGGGCAACGCCGTCAGTACGCTCGCCGGCGACGTGCGGGCCCTGCGCCAGCAGGTCAAGGCCGGCGGGGAAACGCCCGTCGCGCCAGACCCCACCAAGGCCGTCAAGGATCTACCCGACCGCGCCGAAGTCCCCGTACCCATCCCGGGGCCGCCCGGCCCGAAGGGCGACACCGGAGCCTCCGGCAAGCCAGCACCGACGATCACACCAGCGCCCGGAGCGTCCGGCGCGGCCGGGGTCACCGGACCGCAAGGACCCCAGGGCGAACCGGGCGCCGACTCCACCGTCCCCGGCCCGAGCGGACCGCCCGGCAGGGACGGCCGCGACGGCATCGACGGCAAGGACGGGCAGACCTGCCCCGACGGGTACCACCTCGAGGCCCCGAGCTACGACCCGGACGCGCTCGTCTGCCGCAAGGACGGCGCCCCCGACCCGAGCCCCACCCCGC
>NZ_JBHXME010000232.1:0-13443 GCF_042721125.1 Streptomyces sp. NPDC058469 | reverse complement strand
CCCACCAAAGCCGCCCACCCCACCTCTCAGCGAACCAGCAACACACCAGGCCAGCCGACACCCCATACACCAACAAGCCCCCCTCCGAGCGTCACAACTGCTACGTGGTGGATCCCATCGGCCGCACATGGACCTATCTCCACACGTCGAGCAGCGAATACGGCTGGGTGCTCGACGAGACGCTTCCCGACGGCGGGCAGTTACGTCCACTGCTACTGACGGCCGAGAGCCTCCGCGAGCGCCGCAGTGAAGAGCTGAGGCGCATCGAGCGTGCGGGGCCGGTCCGGACGTACTCCCCCCGTGCTGGCCCCGCACGATGTCTTGCGCCGTGGGATTCGGTAGCGACCGGCGAGGGGCCCGTGCCCGTTGCGGCCGACGTCGCCCCGGTATGGCTGACCATCTGGCACAGGCCGCTCCTGCGGTCGCACCAATCACAGAGAAAACTCCGGAGGTGGTGGCGTGGGAAACAAGGCCAAAGCGATGGCTGTCCTGCATCAATTCGAGCGTGACGGTGCCATCACCCCCGGCAATAAGGCACTGGCGGAGTTCGGGCGCTGGGACCGGCTGACGACGCCGGCCGCCCTGCTGCTGACGGCACTTCGGCTGGAAATATACGACCGCAGGACGGACGGCCACTCCCCCGAGAAGATCAGCACCGATCTCGGTTCTGCGCTCTCCCCCGACACCGCGGCCGACATCGTGGCCGCTCTGCTCGGCGACGTCGCCGTAGCACTACGGGCCGAACACCAGGGCACAATCTCACCCCATGTCCTCCTCACCATGCTGAGCGCCGCGGTCAAGGACAGCCGCTACTCCGACGAGGAGTTCGGCGAGCTGCTGGGCTTCGCCGAGGAGGCCTGCGCAGAGGCCCAGCAGGTGTTGACGGGAGAGTCGGGCACCGGCCCATGGGGCATCGGCGACCCGAAGTGTCCACCGCTGACCCAGTACACCGACCTGGGCGGGATCCACGTCCCCTACCAACCGCACCTGGAGATCAGGCCGGTCCCGAGCAAGGGCCACGACAACATCGTCGCCGTGAACGTCATCACCGACCAGACCGCGATCCAACTCCAGGCCTACCACCGCGCAGAAGGGACCGGATGGGACAGCGCCCGCGCCGACCTCATGGCCAAGCTACGAAACCTGGACGCGCCCGTACGGGAATGGGCCGGAGCCGCCGGAGTCGAACTGCGGGCCGTCATGCGCGTGGTCGGCCCAGACGGCTCCGAGGACCTGCTGGACCGGAAGTTCATCGGTTTCGACGGCCCCGGATGGCTGCTGCGCGGGGTGGTGACCGGTGAGGGGGCCGAACCGGACAGTACGGACCTCTGGGCGTACGACATCTTCACGCACACTGTCGTGAACCCGGGATTCTCCAGCATGAATGTCGGCACCGCGATCAGGCTCCGCACGCCGTAACCCTGTTCCCGGTCCCGCCCGCCAGAGCACCCGGTGTCCACCTCGGGGCGCCGGACCGTTCCGATGGATTCGGCCGGGCACGAAACGCGTACGGAAGGCGCTCACAGGCAGTACCGGGACCCCGATACGGCGCCCGGCCGGGCGTCCTGACATCGGACAGCGCGATTGTCCGACGTGGCGTGGAGGAACTGCCGGACAACCCGCAGCCCACCTAGTGTGATGCCGTTGCTTTACGCGGTTGCGGGTTGGGGCCGTTGGATGCGGACTGCTCGGATGCCGGTGTGGGTGGGTTGGGGCCAGGTGTGGTGTTCGGCCCTTTTGAGCCGGTAGTTGGACATCTTGAGTTTGACGACGCGGGGCTGGCTGCGCAGGCGTCTTTGGGGCAGGAGACGTTCGAGCAGGTCGTGCTGGAGCGGGACGAGGGTTCTGACCAGGAGGTCAGGGGGAAAAACTGCCCGGCGTGACGGTCACGCTGGGCCGGGCGGAGCGCAGGGTTTCGGTGAAGGAGATCCGGTCGGGATCCAGGCCGAGGGTGGCGGCGGTTCTCACCATCAGCTCACGCAGCGCGTGGTGGACGAGCAGGTGGGCCCAGATCTGCTGCAGGACGCCGTCGGGGGTCTTGCTGCTCAGCATGGTGCGAGCTCCGCGTTGATGGGTCTTTAGCTCGGCGAAGACAGCTTCTGCTTCCCAGCGCTCCTGGTAGAGCGCGGCCAGCTGGCGGGCGGGACAGCGGCGGGCATCGAGCAGGGTGGTCACCAGCCGGTAGTCCCCTTGCTCCGGAGGCGCGGTGTGCGCCCCGTGGCGCGGTAGTCGGCCAGCACGGTTTCGGCGCGGGTGATGACGGCGGGGGCGGCGGAGCCGTCGACGCCGAGTAGTCGGAGCGATCCTCGGACCGCCGACTCCGCGTAGCGTGCGCGGTCCCCCTTTCCGCCCCACTGGCGCTGTGACACCGAGGCCTCCACGAGGGCGAAGACGAGGTCCACGTCGCGGGCGAGGTCGGCGGTCCGCTCGGGTGGGTGGAGCGCGGCGAGGGCGGCGCGGCCGAACTCGCGGTAGGTGTCCCGCAGGGCGGTCTGCGCGGTGCGGGTCGGTACGAAGTCGTCCTCCTGCAGTTCCGGCAGGTGGTAGACGACATGGAGGTTCAGCCGGTCGCGCAGGAGGGTCTCGAGGTCGAAGGCGGCCAAGGCGCAGACCCGTACGACGGGGTCGAGGTCCTGTTCCGTCAGCCAGGCCGCGAACTCCAGCGCCGGAGTGACGGTGCTGGAGAGCAGTGAGGTGAGGATCGCTCGCTTGTCGGCGAAGTGGTAGTACATCGTCGACTGTTTGATGCCCACGGCTTCGGCGATCTGACGGGTCGTGGTCTTGCCGTACCCCTGCTCGCCGAACAGCCGTGACGCCGCCTGGAGGATCTCCTCCCGGGTGCTGAGTCCGTTGCGCTGCTTGGGAGCGGAGCGCGGACGGCCCGGCTTTCCGGCGGCGGGGCGCTGCGGTGCGGGGTCGGACGGCTGTGGTCCCGGGGCGGCGGCTCCCGTCTCGTCGGCGTCGTGCGTCACGCGGCTCGCTCCTGTCCGGCATCGAGGCCGCTCGTCATGTCCTTGACCACGCGGCCCCCTTGGATCACGGTCCGGATCGCGTCGGGTTCGCCGAGCGCCGCGATGTCGGTCAGGGGATCGACGTCGGTCAGCACCAGGTCGGCCCGCAGTCCGGAACGCACTGCGCCCACCTCGTCGTCGAGCCGGCACATCCGGGCCGCGACGCAGGTGCCCGCGGCGATCGCGGCGGCGGGGGAGAGACCCAGGCGTACCAACAGTGCGAGTTCGCGCAGGTTCCGGCCGTGCGGCGCGATGCCGGCGTCGGTACCGAGGACCACGGGTACACCGCTGGTGAGCGCGACCGACAGGCGTTCGAGCGCCGTCTCCCGCAGCCGTCGGCGTTGCTCCACCAGGCGCGGCGGCCCGTCCTGGCGTACGGGACGGGTCAGCGCGGACAGGGTGGGGACGAGATACGTGCCCCGCTCTCCCATCTCCTCCAGGGTGGCGTCATCCACCAGATAGCCGTGCTCGATGCTGCGTACGCCGGCCCGTACCGCGGCCGTGATACCTGCGGCACCCTGGGCATGGGCCGCCACGCCCACCACGCAGTGGCGTTCCGCCTCGGTGACGACCGCGCGCAGTTCGGCCTCTGTCAGCCCGCCGGACTCCGGTGCGCGGCGCGGGCTGCTCATACCCCCGGTCGCCGCGACCTTGACCCAGTCGGCGCCTTGGCGCACGACCTCGCGCGTGGCCCGGACGAACTCCTCCGCGGAGTCGGCGACCGCGCCCGCACCCGGACCGGAGTCGAGCGGCGTACCTCTGACGGTCCGCCAGTCCCCGTGGCCGCCGGTGATGCTGAGGATGCGCAGGGCGATCTGCAGCGCCGGCCCGCGCACATGGCCGGCTTCGAGTGCGTCCCGGAATCCGGAGTCCGCACCGGCGAGGTCCCGCGCCGAGGTGATGCCGGCGTCGAGCGTCGTGGACAGGGCGGGCACCGAACGCAGTGTCAGCAGACTCTCCGGCGCAAGCAAGGTGTCGAATCGGCCTGCATCGGGACTGGTGCTCACATGGACATGGCAGTCGAAGAAGCCGGGCAGGACCGTGCGTCCGGCGGCCTCCAGGATCCTCAGTCGCGCGGGGGAGGCCACCGCGGGCAGGTCCAGGGTGCCGGTGGGTGCGACCGCGCGAATCCGGTCGCCCTCCACCAGAACGTCCAGGCCGGGCGCGGGAGTTGCCGCCGAGCCGTCGACGACGGTGACGTTCCTCAGCAGCAGCGCGGGGGCGGTGGCGTACTCGTCCTGCCGCACGTGCGTCCTCCTCCGTGGTCGATGCGGGCGGTCCGGGCGGAGTCACCGTACCAACAGGCCGAGGGGTTTTCTATCATTGACAGAATTTACCGTCCGGCAATGCTCGGCAACGCCCGGGAAACCCCAACCGCCGCTCCCGCGCCTATTTTTCGGTCACTGACAGGAATCCCCGAGTTCTCCGCGCGGCCCGCCCGCCGGGGCCTCCTCCACGAGAGGGACCTGATGCGACCAAGTGCCACCACCGCCTGTCCGGCCACGCCCACGAACGGGAGCCGTGCCGTCGCCCGACGCGGGCATCGGATCGGTCTCGCCGCCGCCGTGGCCACCGTTCTCGCGCTCACCGGATGCTCGGCCGGTCAGGCCGGGGCCGCGGGGAGCAAGGACGCGTTCACCGCGGCCATCGTGCAGACCTACACGACGCCCCCCGACCCCGACGTCAACTACGACGGCCCCGGCCTCAACATCATCCAGAACACCTACGAAGGCCTGGTCAAGTACGAGGACGGCATCGGTACAGCCAAGATCGTCCCCGCGCTCGCCTCCGCCTGGAAAGTCTCGAAGGACGGCCTCACCTACACCTTCACCCTCCGCGACGGCGTCACCTTCCACGACGGCACCCCGCTCACCTCCAAAGCGGTGGCGGACGCGATCGAGCGCCGTGCCCAGGTCGACGGCGGACCCGCCTACATGACCGCCGACGTCACCAAGGTCGCCACCCCCGACGACCACACCGCCGTCCTCACCCTGTCCGCACCCAACTCGGCGTTCATGGACTACCTCGCCTCGCCGTTCGGCCTGAAGCTCATCAGTCCCACCGTCCTCCAGAAGCACGCCGGCAAGGACCACGCCCAAACCTGGCTCACCACCCACGACGCCGGCACCGGACCGTACGAACTGGCCTCCGCCCAGACCGGCAGCCGCTACGAACTCACCGCCTACGACGACTACTGGGGCGCCAAGCCGAAGTTCGGCACCGTCGAGTTGGAGATCTCGCAGAACGCCTCCGCGACCCAACTGGAGCTGGAACGCGGCGAGATCGACGCCATCCTCGGCAACCTCAACAAGTCGGCCTTCGAGTCCTACGCCAAGAGCAGGACCGTCACGACCAGCACCTTCCCCAACCTCACCACCCAGATGATCTACATCAACCCGAAGTCGAAGGCCTTCACCTCGGCCGCGCGGCGCGAACGCCTCTTCATGGGCATCGACACCAAGGGCATCCTGTCCGCCGCCATGGGCAGCCTGGAGAAGCCCACGAGCCAGCTTTTCCCGCAGGGGATGCTGGACAGCGCCGTCGACGACCAGGGCATCACCTACGACAAGGGTGCACTCGCAGGCATCGCCGCATCGGCCCCCGCCAAGGGTCGTACCATCCGCATCGGTTACGCCGGCAGCAGCGCCGACGGCAAGGCGGTGGCCGAGGAACTCGCCTCCCGGATGAACAGCGCCGGACTCAAGGCGGAGGCCGTCGCCTACGCCGCGGGCACCATCTACAAGCTCACGGACGATCTTTCGGCCGCTCCCGACCTGGCCGTCTTCGCCGTCTTCCCGGACGCCGGCCACCCCGACTCCTGGGGCCGCATCATCTACACCCCGAAGGGCGGCCTGGACCTCTTCGGCGCCAAGGTCGACGGCCTCGACGCCGACCTCGACAAGGCACTGACCACCACCGACCAGTCCGCGTACGGACCGGTCGCCCACGCCGTCATCGACTCGCGCAACTGGTTCTCCATCGGCTCCCTGAACACCACCCTGCTCACCGGCCTGGGCATCACCGGCACCCGCAAGGCCCAGAACCTGCTGGAGTACAACGTCCTGCACTTCGCCGTCCTCGGCCGCTCCTGACATGGCGCCCGAGACAAGCCCGGACCTGACGGGAACGGACGACGTGACGACACGGGCCGAGCGGCCCACCCTGTCGGTGCGCGACCTGGACGTCCGGCTCACCCGCGACAACGGCACCGTCCACGCCGTACGCGGCGTCGGCCTCCACGTGCACCCGGGCGAAATCGTCGCCATGGTGGGGGAGTCCGGCTCGGGCAAGAGCGTGCTGGGCCTCGCCGTGATGGGGCTGCTGCCCCACCGCTCCCGGCCGCAGGTGAGCGGCTCCGTCCTCCTGGCCGGCACCGACATGGTCACCGCCGGGGACGAGGCCCGCCGCCTGGTACGCCGTCGGCATGTCGGGGCCGTCTTCCAGGACCCGATGACCTCGCTCGACCCGACCATGACCATAGGCACCCAGCTGGCCGAGGTGGCACCCGACCGCGCCGAACGGCTGAGGCTGCTGACGGACGTCGGCATCCCCGACCCCGCCTCCCGGCTCAGGGCCTTCCCGCACCAGCTCTCCGGCGGCCTGCGCCAGCGCGTCATGATCGCCCTGGCCGTCGCCCGCAATCCCTCCCTGATCGTCGCTGACGAACCGACCACCGCGCTCGACGTCACGGTCCAGGCCCAGGTCCTCGACCTGCTGCTGTCCCTGCGCGACGACATCGGCTGCGCCGTCCTGTTCGTCACCCACGACCTGGGTGTCGCCGCCCGGATCAGCGACCGGATCGTGGTGATGTACCGGGGTGCCCTGGTCGAGCAGGGCGCCCCGGACGAGATCTTCCAGCGGCCTCAACACCCCTACACGCGGCGGCTGTTGGCCTCCCGCATCGACCTCGACACCCCACGGGGCCGGCCGCTCACCCTGGGCCGCCCGACCGGGGACGAGGCGGACGACGTACGGGAGAAGGACGCACGACCGCCATCGCCGCGCACCGTGACCGCACTCGCCGGCGGCGGAGGCCGCCGGGCCGTGGACGCGAACGGGGTGCTGACGAGCGGTCACGCACCGCCCGCCGACCGCGACCTGCCCGACCGATGGCCCGAGCCGGTCATCGGCGCCGACCTCGCCGTACGACTGCGCGGGGCGGCCCGGGTCTTCCGTTCCGGACCCCCGTGGGCCCGCAGGGAACTGCATGCGCTGCGCGGCGTGGACCTCGACGTCGCCCAGGGCGAGTCGGTGGCATTGGTCGGCGAGAGCGGTTGCGGCAAGTCGACACTGCTGCGGATCGTGGCCGGCCTGGACCAACCCACCACGGGCGGGGTGAGCGTGCTCGGCGGTACTCCGCAGATGGTCTTCCAGGATGCCGGCTCGTCTCTCACCCCGTGGCTCACCGTCGGCGACATGCTCGACGAACGGCTGGCCCTGACGGCCGGACGGCTCACGCGCGCGGAACGCGCGGCGGCCGTCGCGGACGTACTCGAAACCGTCGGCCTGCCCATTGCCACGGCCACCGCCCGCGGCGACCAGTTGTCCGGCGGCCAGCGCCAGCGGGCAGCGATCGCGCGGGCGGTGATCGTGCCACCCCGGGTCCTGCTGTGCGACGAGCCCACCTCGGCCCTGGACGTGTCCCTCGCGGCGACCGTGCTCGACCTTCTCGGCCGGCTCCGCAGGGAGTTGGGCATGTCGATCCTCTTCGTCACCCACGACCTGGCCGCCGCCCGGATCATCGCCGACCGCATCGCGGTCATGCGCGCGGGCCGCATCGTCGAGGAGGGACCCACCGAGCGGATCTGCTCGGCCCCGGCCGAGGAGTACACCCGCGCCCTCCTCGACGCCGTTCCCGGCTCCCGCCGGCGCCGGCCCGCACCCGGCCCGGCCGCCGCGGCAGGAGGTACCCGATGACCACGCTCAACCCCCTTGCGGTCGGGCGGCGCCGTACGTACGCCGAAGCCGTCCGCACCCGCAGCACCATCGCGGACCGGATGGCACTCGGGGCCCTCGCGTTGCTCGTCCTGCTGGCCCTGCTCGCCCCGGTCCTCACCCCGCACAGCCCCGTCCTGCGCTCCGGCGAGGCCTTGCTGCCGCCGTCCAGCGCCGGCCATCCCCTCGGCACCGACGCCCTCGGCTACGACCTGCTCGCCCGCGCCCTGTACGGCATGCGCGCCAGCCTGTTCGCCGCCGTCGTCGTCATCGCCTCCGGGGTCCTGGCCGGCGGACTGGTCGGGGTCCTCGCAGGTGCCCTGCCGGGCTGGGTGGACGGGCTGCTGATGCGGATCACCGATGTGTTCCTGGCACTGCCGGGACTCGTCATCGCGATGGCCGTCGCGGCCTCCCTCGGCGCGAGCTATCGCAGTGCGCTGATCGGCATCGCCGTCGTGTGGTGGCCGATGTACGCGCGGCTCGTGCGCGGCGAGATCCGCGCCTGGGCAGCCCGGCCGCACCTGGAGGCGGCAAGGCTGGCCGGGGTGCCCTGGGAACGCCGGGTCACCCGTCATCTGCTGCCCGGTGTCCGCTCGACCGTGGTGATCGTCGCCAGCCAGGACGTCGGCGGCCTCGTCGTGGCCCTGTCCGCGCTCTCCTTCATGGGCCTCAGCTCGCCGGCCCCCGCACCGGAGTTGGGCGCCATGGCCGCGCAGGGCATGCAGTACCTGCTGACGGCCTGGTGGGTGCCGATCGTGCCGGGCGTCGCCGTCATGCTCCTCGCCCTCGTCGCGAACTACGCCGGCGACGCCGTCCGCGACATGCTGCGGCGCCGGTGAACCCGGCCCGCCCGTCCTGGAGAGGACCGACACCGTGAAATTCGTCCTGAGCCGTCTCGCGGCGACAGCCGGGGTCCTGCTCACCCTGACCATGGCCCTGTTCGCACTCCAGGAGATGTCCGGCGTCGACCCGGCCAAGGCGTACGTCGGGGCCAACGCGTCCCCGGCCACGGTCGCCGCCGCCCGCGCCCGACTGGGGCTCGACGAACCCCTCCTTCCCCGCTATCTGCACTACCTCTCGGGGCTGCTGCACGGGGACCTGCAGAACTCCCTGCGCACCCGCACTCCCGTCGCCTCCGACCTGGCCGCCGTCCTGCCCGCGAGCCTCGAACTCGCCGGCTGTGTGCTGCTCGCCGCCGTGCTCCTCGGCACCGTGTTCGCCTACCTCACCGCGATGCGCCGACGCGGCTCCGCGCTCCTGCGCGGCGTGTTGTTCACCGGTGCCGCCGCACCGGCCTTCCTCCTGGGCATGGTGGCCCTGCTCGTCTTCTACGGCCGTCTCGGCTGGCTGCCGTCCGGCGGACGGACGTCCTTCCGCGACGCCCCCACCGGGCCCACGGGCTTCCTGCTCCTGGACAGCCTGCTGGCCGGCCGGCCCGACGTCTTCGCCGACGCGGCCACACACCTGGTCCTGCCCGCGCTGTGCGCGGCGATCGCCCCGGCCGTGGCGATCGGGCGAGTCCTGGCCGACGGGCTCACCGCCAACCTGGAGGCCGACCACGCGCGGACCGCCCGCGCGGCCGGCCTGACGGAGCGGGCGGTTCTGCTGCGGCACGCCGTCCGTAACTCCCTCGGGCCCGCCCTGTCGATGGTCGGCATCCAGGCGGGCGCCCTGCTCGCCGGACTGGTCGTCGTCGAGAAGATCTTCGACTGGCCGGGTGTCGGCTCCTACCTGGACAGCTCGGTCGCGGCCGCCGACCTGCCGGGCATCACCGGGGTCGCCCTGCTGCTGGGCGTGGTCTACGTCGCGGTGAACGCCGTCGTCGACGTCCTCCAGGTCCTGGCGGACCGCCGACTGGCGCTCGCCTAACCGGTCACAGTCACCCACGCACACCCGGACACCCGGACACGGCTCCAACGGCCGATGTCCGCACGGAGAGAGGAAGGATCCAGATGAACGTAGCCGGCAACGCCGTCCTGATCGTCGTCGACATCCAGGGCGGTGACGTCGAGCAGTCCGCGTCACGCACGGAGATCCCGCACATGGCGGGCCGCGCCGAACGGACGCCGCGCGTGCACGAACTGATCCGCCGCACGCGTGAACAGGGCATCCCCGTCGTCTGGATCCAGGAGGTCCACAAGCCCAACCTGGTGGACATCGGCCGTGAACTCGACGGGGCCGAGGGACCGCACTGCATCGAGGGCTGGCCGGAGACCGAGCTGTCGAAGGGCCTGGAACCGCGTCCGGACGAGTTCCTGATCCGTAAGCGCCGCTACTCGGCGTTCTTCGGCACCGAACTGGAGATCGTCCTCAAGGCCTACCGGGCCGAGACCGTGATCCTCATCGGCGGGCTCACCGACGTGTGCGTGCACTACACGGCCGTGGACGCGCATCAGCACGACTACCGGGTGCGGGTGGTCACCGACTGCGTCGGCGGCTCCACCCAGGAGGCTCACGACGCCGCGCTGCGGGCCGTCCACTACCTCCAGCGGGACGCGCTCGTGGAACAGGCGGAGGTCCTGCGGTGGCTGGAATCCGCAGCGCCCAACCCCGAAGTGACCCGCGCCGACCGAACCCATCTCGCGGGCCGCCCGGCCTGACCTGGCCCAGGAGACGAAGGACCACCACTCGACATGATCGAAACCGTCCTCGGCCCAATCGAGGCCGCCGCGCTCGGCCCCACCTCCATGCACGAACACCTGCTGAGCGACAGTCGCGTGCTGCACCGGCCGCCGCGCGAACCGCTGCCCGACGACCACGGCGTCACCGTGGAGAACCTGGGCTTCCTGCGCTGGAACCTGCTCGCGCTGGAGGACAACCTCGTCCTGGACGACCCCGACACCGCAGTCGCGGAACTGCGGCCCGCCCGCGCTCTGGGCCAGTCCTGCGTGGTCGACCTGACCACCTGGGGACTCGGCCCGCGGCACGCCGAACTCCCCGCTCTGGCGCGGGCGTCGGGCCTGCACGTCGTCGCCGGATACGGCGCCTATCTGGGCCGCTCCCACCCGGACTGGCTGCGCGCGCTCGACGAACCGGCCCTGGAGGAACACTTCCACCGGGCGCTCACCGACCACATCCCCGGCGTCGCCTACAGGGCCGCCCTCCTCGGCATCATCGGCACCGGCGCACCCGTCGACCCCGCCGAACGCCGCATGCTGCGCGCCGCCGGGCGTGCGGCCGCCCGCTGCGGCGCCGCCGTCGGCGTACGGCTCGATCCCGGCGCCCGGCTGGGCCTCGGCGTACTGAAGGAGCTGGCGAGTGCCGGACTCCCGGCCGAGCGGGTCGTCCTCGGCAACGTCGACGAGTACATCGACCCGCCCTACCTCCGCGAACTGGCCTCCGCCGGAGCCACATTGGAGTGGTGCTTCGGCAACGAGGCCTACTACCGCGACGGTTACAAGGACGCCACCGACGCCGAACGCCTCGACGTCGTCGAGGCGTTCCTCGCCGACGGGTTCGCCGACCGCATGGTGCTCGGCTGCTCCGTGTGGACCAAGACCCAGCTACGCCGCTACGGAGGCATGGGCTACGACCACCTCCTGCGCCGGATCGTGCCCGCGCTGCGCGGCCGGGGCATCGCCCAACACCTCGTCGACACCCTGCTCGTCGAGGTGCCCCGCCGCCTGCTGGACCGGCCTCCGCCACCCGGCTGAAATCCGGGCCGATCAGCTGTCCCGCACACGGAAGGCCACTCATGCCAGTCCACACCGTCCTCGGCCCCATCGAGGCCGCCGCGCTCGGCCCCACCTCCATGCACGAACACCTGCTGAGCGACCTCAGCCTGTGGGCACGCCCCGCCCCGCCCGGCGAACCCCCGCTGACCGGGCCGATCCGTCCGCACGACATGGCCCGACTGCGCTGGAACGCCCTCTCCGTCCCACACAACCTGATCCTGCACGACCCCGCCGTGGCCGTCGCCGAGATGACGGCACTGCGACAGGCGGGCGGCGCCGCCGTCGTGGAACTGACCCAGCGCGGCATGGGCCGCCGCCTTTCGGAACTCCCGGACATCTCGCGCCGCAGCGGCGTCACCGTCTGCGTCGGCACCGGCTGGTACGTCGACGCCACCCACCCCGACGACATCCGTACCGCCGACATCGACACCCTCACCGCCAAGCTCCTCACCGACCTGCGGGACGGCATCGACGGCACCGGCATCAAACCCGCCCTGATCGGCGAGCTGGGCACCAACCACCCTCCGACCGAGGGCGAGTTGAGGGTGATCGCCGCCGCGGGCCGGGCCGCCACCGAGACCGGCAGCGCGGTCAACGTGCACCTTTCCTTCCGCGGACAGGACGGCCTGTCCCTCGTCGAACTCCTGCTGTCCGAGGGCATGTCCGCCGACCGCATCGTGCTCAGCCACATGGACGAGGTGCTAGACCGCGCCCACCACAGGGACGTTGCCCAGACCGGAGCCGTCCTGGAGTACGACACCTTCGGCACGGATTTCTCCTATGGCAGCCCCGACCTGCGTTCGCCCGCCGACCACGAGCGTCTCGACATGGCCGCCTGGCTGCTCTCGGAAGGCCACCAGGACCAACTGGTGATCGGCTGCGACGTGTGGACGCAGTCCAACCTGCTGCACAACGGCGGCTACGGCTACGAGCACCTGTTCCGCCGCATAGCGCCCGCTCTGGAGAAACTGGCCGGCCCCGAGGCGCTGCACCGCATCCTGGTCGACACCCCGCGGCGCCTGCTGGACCGCCCGTGAGCCCCGCCGAGGGCGCCGAGGCCCGCGCCGCACGGCTCGGCCTCCGCATCCCCGACTACGCCGACCCGCCGTACGGCGGCCGGTACGGCACCGTCAAGGCGTTCCACCGCAGCGGCCGCCTGGTCCTCCTCAGCGGATTCACGCCCGAGGACCGCGCGGGCACGATCCTGCACCCGGGCCGGCTCGGAGCCGATCTGTCCCTCGGGCAGGGCCGGGAGGCGGCCCGCATGGCCGCGGTCAACGCCCTCGGCGGCATCCGGCTCGCGCTCGGATCTCTGGACCGTGTCACGGCAGTCGTCCGCACTCTGTGTTTCGTGGTGTGCACGCCCGAGTTCGAGGACGTCCACCAGGTCGCCGCCGCTGCCACCGACGTGTTCACCGAAGTCTTCGGCCACGAAGCGGGGGTGGGTGGCCGTGCGGCGATCGGCGTGATGCAACTGGCCCGCGGCAACTGCTTCGAACTCTGGCCGACGGTCGAGGCCGACCCGCTCCCGGGCCGGCTCTAGGCGGTTTCGTTTGGATCAGTCGGTCGTTGGTCCGGGTGTGCCATTAACTGACGCGCAGTGGGCGCGAATCGAGCCGTTGCTCCCGGACCGGACGCCGAAGCGGGGTGGCCGGTGGCGGGATCACCGGGAAGTGATCGATGCGATCGCCTTCAAGTTCCAGACCGGAACACAGTGGGTCCATCTGCCGGGGAAGTACGGCAACTGGCGAGGCGTCTACAACCGGCTGCGGATGTGGGCTGTTGACGGCACCTGGGAGCGGGTCTTCACCGCGCTCATGGCC
>NZ_JBHXME010000231.1:0-13475 GCF_042721125.1 Streptomyces sp. NPDC058469 | reverse complement strand
CCCGACGCACCTTCCGCGCCACCCTGCGCAAGAACACACTCGCTCCCCCCTCTCGATACCCCTCCACCCCACGAGCCTCACGAGGCTCGGCCAGATAGAGAGAGTCCAGCACCCCCGCCTCACCCGACCGGAAGTGGGGATACGCCAGGTACACCCGCCGCCCCCGCTTCTCCACCACCGCATCGGGCCGCTTCTTCGACTTGACGAACTGGACCACGTCCAGCAGGAGTTCGGGGCGTTCCTCGGCCACCAGATGCAGTCGCAGGCGTTCGTCGACCTTGAGGCGAAGGGCCACCTCGTCGGTCCAGTGGGCGGTCATCAACGGCTTGGCCAACTCGAACTTGTGGCGCCGTACCTCCTCGCTGTCCTTGACGTACTTCGGACCGAACTGCGGCAACAGGGTGACCAGGAACGGGCGGACCATCAGCTTGTCGCGCTCCACCCCCGGCGGGACCATCTCGGCGATGAGGTTCATCAGGGCGCGCGCGGAGTCGAAGCGCAGGGTGTAACTCCCGCTCTTCGTCACGTGTTTGCCGTCGTCGCGGCCCACCAGGTAGTAGCAGGTGTGGTCGGCGATCACGGAGACGCCGTCGGCCCGCAGATAGGCCTCCATCGTGAACAGCGCGTCCTCGCCGGTGAACAGCGACTCGTCGAACCGCATGCTGTGCCGCTCCAACAGCGCCCGCCGGAACAGCTTCTGGGCGCTCAGCGTGAACTTGATGTTGGAGTGGAAGACGTCGGTGCGCTCCAGTGTCTCGACCCACGCGGCCTTGGGCGGGACGCGGTTGATGCCCTCGACCCTGCCGAGCACCACGTCCGTGCCGTTCCGGTCGGCCATCGCGACCATGCGCTCCAGCGCCTCGGGGGCGAGCCGGTCGTCGGCGTCGAGGAAGAAGACGTAGCGTCCGCTCGCCTTGCCGAGGCCGACGTTGCGCGGGGAACTGGGGCCGCCGGAGTTCTCCTGGTGCAGCACGGTGACGTGGGTCGCGGCGCGGGCCGCGAACTCCTCCAGGTACTCCCCCGTGCCGTCCGTCGAGCCGTCGTCGACGGCGATGACCTCGATGCGGGCCGGATCCAGCGTCTGCGCCTCGACCGAGCGCAGGCACTCGACCAGGTAGGGCATCGCCTCGTACGCCCCGACGACCACGGTCACATCAGGCTGCGTCACGGTCACGCGTTCCCCTTTGTCCATGGAGAATTTCCCCCGCATCAACTGAATCGCCATCCACAAGACGGCCGACCGCATCGATCGGTTGTCTTCCGTCAGCAGGGGATACGCAAAAGAGCCCGGTTTTCGAGGATCACTCCTCGAAAACCGGGCCCTTCTTGACCAAATACTGACTCGCGCAGGTCAGCCGACCGTGGGGTCCGCCGACAGATGCGCCTCGGCCGGACTCGCCGCGTCACCGATCGCCGCCGCCCGCTCCTGGCCGACGTTGCGGGTCTCGGACTTGACCGCCAGGTTCCTCACCGCGGTGTTGAACTGCTCGATGGACGTGGGCTCGTCCGGGCCGAGCAGGTACTCCTTGAGTTCCTTGCGGTCCTCGGCCATCGGGTCGGCGTCCGGGGTGCGGACCGCCGCCAGCAACTCGCCCAGTTCCGCCGCCTTGTTGGACAGGATCACGGCGGCGCGCACCGCGGTGTTCTGCCGCTTGAACTCCTCCACGCCCAGCTTCGCGGAGTCCGTGACCGCGTACGGCTTGCCGCTCGCGATGAAGTCGGAGACCACGCTGGAGATGTCGGAGACCATCGCGTCGGACACGTTGAAGCAGTCGTACAGACGCGGCTCGGCGCCCGAGATGACGCGGTGCTCGAAGGTGCCGACGGAGGTCCAGTACGCGTCGTTCCACTCGGCGCGCAGCCGGGCGATCTCCTCGTACTTGGCCAGGTCCACCACGCCGTCGCGGGTCAGCTCGGCCTCGTCGCCCTTGTCGGCGGCGCCGCCGGACAGTTCGGCGATGCGGGCCTCGATGCGGGCCAGGTCGGCCCTGGCCTTGGTCTGCGCTGCCGCGTCGGCCTGGAAGCGCGGGTCGGTCGCGCGCTGGGCGGCGGCCTTCTCGACCAGTGCGGTGACCTTGCGGTGCGCGGAGCCGGCCGCGGGACTGACCGTGCCGGTGAAGGGGTGCGGCTTGTACAGGACGCGGACCGGCGGGTCGGCCTTGAGCAGCTTCTTCACGATGTTCTCGCCGGCCAGCAGCAGGGAGGTGTTGCCGGGGGCGTTGTCCCAGCCCTCCCAGGTCGGCGCGTAGAGCACGGTCGGGATACGGCCCTCGGGCACGCCCTGCCAGGTCTGGATGGGGGCGAGCTGCGGGCGGCCGACCTCGACGATGTCGTCGTCGCGGACACCGACGTCGGCGATGGCGTAGCGGTCGCGGCCCGCGCGGCCGGCGGTCCACACCTCGTCGTAGACCTTGCTGAAGGGGTTGACGCTGGCCAGCTTGTCGCTGTCGCCGTGGCCGATGAAGACGTGCTTCATGGTGGGGACGCGCAGCAGGTGGATGTTCTTGCCGACGTTCGCCGCGTACAGCGCGACGCGCACGGTCGACAGGTCCATGTTCATCAGGTGCACACCGCCGGGCACGCAGATGACGGGGGCCTTGGTGGGGGCGAGGTTCTGCAGTATCACGCGCTCGCGGAGCAGGACCAGCGGCCGGGTGTCCAGCTGCTCCATGGTCTCCAGCCACATGTTGACCTGGTACGCCGAGTCCTTGGAGCCGGAGAAGCAGAGCACCGTCTGCGGCTGGTACTCGTGCAGCCAGTCGTCGACGGCCGCGAGGATGACCTCGGGCGTCGGCGGGATCTTCGTACCCCTTATGTAGGGCAGGAGCGCGACGACGTAGAGGGTGCCCAGGAACAGGGTGATGCCGATGCCGATGAAGCCCGCGACGGCCGAGTCCAGCTGCGCGGAGATCAGCAGGCCGACGACGGCGAACAGGTCGAGGTGGAGCATCTTCTCGGCGGAGCGCTCCAGCAGGCCGAACTTCGGGGCGTCCGGGATGTTGATGCGCGTGCCGAGGTCGACGTTGCGGGTGGCGACCGGCATCCGGCGGCGGTTGCGGATCAGCGTGACGACGGCGCCGTGCGGGGCCTGGAGGCCGTAGAAGGCGATGAAGCAGGCGATCGCGCCGTAGAAGATGAGGTTGTCGGAGAGGGCCATGCGGGCCAGCAGCAGGATCAGCAGGAGCTGGCGGATCAGGAAGCGGATGGAGAGGCCCGCTCTGACCTTGCTGAGGCGGTTGATCAGGTAGCTGGCCTGGCGGTGCAGATAGTGGTCCGCGACGTATGTCACGACGGCCGCGGCGGCGAAGGCGGGGACGCTCGGGATGAGGGCGGCCAGCATGAGGGCCGGGTATCCCAGCATCATGAGGACGGCGGCGGCCAGCTCAGCCGCGCTGCCCACCCGGGCCACGCGAATAGCGGTGGAAATCACTGATAAACCTGCTCTTGGGGGTTTCGAGTAATTTACCGGAGCTCAGAGTCAGGCTTGATTAAACGCCGTCCTGGACGTCCAGGACCGAGGCGAGGGCGGCCTCGAAGCCGGAGGCCTTGGCCGCGCCGGCCGTCGGGTCCTGCTGGCGGACGTCGATGACATGGCCGGTCAGCTCGGACAGCAGCACGTCGAGCGAGGTACGGGCCACGGCCTCGGAGGAGAGCAGCGTGCCCGTGGGCTCCTGGCCGAAGGCCTTGGTGCGCATCGGGGTCGCGGTGCGCTCCGGGTTGATGCAGTTCACGCGGATGCCGTCGCCGGCCCACTCGTCCGACAGGGCCTGGGTGAGGTTCACCATCGCGGCCTTGGTCGAGGAGTACAGGCTGTACTCGGCGCGGCCGCGGGTGTAGCTGCTGGAGGTGTAGAGCAGCAGCTGGCCCTTGGTCTCGGCGAGGTACTTGTACGCGGAACGGGCGATCTGCACGGGCGCCAGGTAGTTGACCTTCAGCGCTTCCTCGATGGTCGCGTTGTCCGTCTCGGCCAGCTTGCCGATGCGCAGCACGCCCGCGGTGTTGATGACGTAGTCGATGCGCCCGGTCTCGCCGTACGCCTTGGACAGCGCGTCGTCGACCTCCTCCGGGTTCTCGACGTGCGTGCCGGTGGTCGAGCGGCCCAGCGCGTACACCGTGGCGCCGTAGCCCTCGGCGACCTCGGCGATGTCCTTGCCGATGCCGTACGAGCCGCCGAAGACGACCAGCGTCTTGCCGGTGAGCAGCTCGCGGTAGGCGGCCTCGTCGACCTGCTCGGGCGCGGCCGTCGAGGCGAGCTGGAAGAGCTTGTCGGCGATGAAGACGTCGACGGGCTGGGTGACCTTCATGTTGTACTCGTCGCCCGCGACGACGTGGATCGGCACGTCCGGCAGGTACTTGAGTACGACCGAACAGTCGTCCGTGGCCTGGAAGTTGGGGTCCCCGGCGGCGACCTCGTAGGCGCGGCGGATCGTGGACAGCTTGAACGCCTGGGGCGTCTGGCCGCGGCGCAGCCGGGCGCGGTCGGGGATCTCGGTGATGAACTCGCCGTCGTCGCCGTGCGTGCGGGTCACGATGATGGTGTCCGCGGACGGGATGGCCACGTCGACGGCCTGGAAGCGCTCCAGGGCGATCACACAGTCGTCGATCACGCGCCGCGAGAGCAGGGGGCGCACGGCGTCGTGGAAGAGGACGTTGCGGTCCTCGCCCTCGGCCAGGCCCTCGCCGAGGGCGGCGATGGCGCGCTCGGTGGTCTCGTTCCTCGTCGAGCCGCCCTCGATGATCCGGGTGACCTTCCGGAACCCGGCCTTGTCGACGATCTTCTCGATGTCCGGGACATAGCCCGGCGCCATCAGGACGATGATGTCGTCGATCGAGTCGGCGTTCTCGAAGGTGGTCAGGGTGTGCTCGATGACTGCCTTGCCGGCGATCTTCAGCAGCTGCTTGGGGATCGAGAGACCCACCCGCTGACCGGTACCGCCGGCCAGGATCACTGCGGTGGTGCGGGGCTTGGCTATGTGCGACACAGGTGACCTTGACCTACCTCGTGACAACGGGGGAACTCGCAAATGGTCCCACTCACGGTTACCGCAGTGCAAGGCGAGTGACCTCCACCGCATAGGTGCGCGACACCTGTCATTCATCTTGCACTGCCGGTAACCGGGCGATGACGGATTCAGCGTCGGCGCAGCCTCTTCAGACAACGGTGGCCGAGAACGCGCACGAGTTCCTTCGACGACGTCTGGTGAACCGTCCGCGCCTTCGCCGGCGCACTGTGCCGCACGGGCGCCGAGGCGGCCGCCGCGAGCGCCCCGTAGAGCGCCTGCGCGGCCACCTCGGGCGCGATCCGCGGCGCCCCGGACGCCTTGTCCGAAGCCTCTGACACGGCCTCGGACGCGTCCTCCGGTACGGCCGAGAGGAGCGCTGTGTCCCCTGCGACCCGTACGCCCGTGGCGGCGATCGTCCCGGCCATCTCGGCGCCGATCGCGCCCGCCGCCTCGACCGCCCACCGGGGCGTGGTGATCTTCACGTCCTGCGGGGTCGGGCTGCACGAATTCTTCATATGCATGACCGCGCCGTTGCGCACGAGCTTGGAATACAGCTCGTCGGGGAGCCCATTGCCGCGGAATTCGACGTTGAGCTTCCGCAGCATTTCGGTCTCGGCGAGGGTAAGAGAGCGGTTGGCCGCGTCCGGAACCGGCCGCAGGAGATTCGCGGGCAGTCCGAGCAGTGTCTCGAAGGTGCGCAGCAGTCCGTCCCGGTCGCTGTCGTCGACCACGACGACGGTGACCCGCTCGGGACCCACGACCCGGGCCCAGCGCTCGACCAGCCGGTCGTGCCGGTGCCGGCGCCAGAAGCTGGGGTTGGGCTGCTCGTACGGCGCCTTGCGGAGCATGTGCTGCAGCCAGTTGTCGTAGCCCATGCGCAGGCCGTTCTGCACGTACTGCTGCCACTGCGAGGGCATGATCCTCGCCAGCGGGCGCAGGGTGATCAGGATGTGCACGCGCTCGCCGCCGAGCTGTTCCACGATCCTGGCCAGGGTCTCGTCGTCCTGGGCGTCGGCGAAGAACTCGCTGCTGATCACCGAGGTGCGGTCGCCGGTGGCGCGCACGGCGTCAAGGAGGCGCGTCCAGTGCTTGTCGGTGGGCACGGTGTCGCCCATCATCGCGGGCCGAGCGCAGGCGGCGAGGGCCGCTTCCATCGGGTGCCTGCTGTGCGCGGGGAAGTCGACGCCGTGCTCGGGCATCGTGTCCTTCGCGGCGAACAGCGCGCCCTGGACGGCGGTGGTCCCGGTCTTGTGCGGGCCGATGTGCAGCAGCCGGGTCCCGACGGGCAGCGCTTCCTTAATACAATCCGTCTCCATGGTTAACGGACGGTAAGAGTTGTTCCTGAGTTTGCCCTGAGAGGAGCCTGGGACACAGATGAGTCCCAGGCTCCCGTCACAGAGGGCTCATGTTGCCAGAAAGTGTGACACTTTCACGAAAAGCGTCACACTTTTTCCACCCCGGGTCGGCCCGCCTCCACCCGGAGCGAGGCGTACGTGCTCGGGGTCGCCGCAGGCTTCAGCACGGTGTCCACGACTCTCACCTTCGCGTCGATGCCGTCCTTGCGGATGTCGAACAGGTGGTAGCCGCGGTGGGCGTCGATCACCTTCCAGTGCGGGTTGTCCGCCATCAGCGGGTCCCACTGGGCATGGAAGGCGGCCTGATCCTGGTCGCCGTTGCTGGAGATGGACGTACCGACGAACTCGGCGCCGACGACTTCGGAGTCCGGATCGGCGAAGTCCTCCTTGAGGTCGCTGATCATCGTGAGATGCCGGTCGCCGCTCAGCACGAGGGGGTTGCGGATCGTCTTGAAGTCCTCCAGCAGGGCGTTGCGTTCGACCTGGTAGCCGTCCCAGGCGTCGTAGAACCACTGCTTGCCCGCGCCGAGCAGGATGTCGGTCTCGGCCATCATGATCTGCGAGGCGATGACGTTCCAGCGGGCGGGCGAGTGGCGCAGCCCCTTCAGCAGCCACGCCTTCTGCTCGGCGCCCATCATCGTCATCGCCGGGTCCTCGGCGCCGGCCTGCGTGGTCGCCTGGTCGCTGCGGAACTGCCGGGTGTCCAGGACGTTCAGGCGCATCAGGCGGCCGAACTCCAGGCGCCGGTACATCTGGATGTGCGGCCCGCTCGGCACGGCGCTCGCGCGTACCGGCGTGTGCTCGTAGTACGCCTGGAAGGCCGCCGTCAGCCGCGCGACGAACGCGTCGTGCGACTGCTTGTCGGGGTCCTGCGGGACCTCCCCCGCCCAGTCGTTGTCCACCTCGTGGTCGTCGAAGGTCACCACCCAGGGGGTGTTGGCGTGCATCGCCAGCAGGTCCGGGTCGGTGCGGTACTGCGCGTACCGGTTGCGGTACTGCACCAGGCTGTACGGCTCCCCGGTCCCCTCGTGCCGACGCGGGCCGCCGCCCGAGGGCGCCGACTCGTAGATGTAGTCGCCGACGAAGAGCACGAAGTCGGGGTCCTGGGACAACATGTCGGCGTACGGCGTGAAGTAGCCGTTCTGCCAGTTCTGGCAGGAGGCGAGCGCGACGCGCAGCCGGCCACCGGAGCTGTTCGCGTGGGGCGCGGTGCGGGTGCGGCCGGTGGCGGAGATCTGCCCGCCGGTGCGGAAGCGGTACCAGTAGTCACGGCCCGGGCGCAGTCCCCGTACATCCACGTGAACGCTGTGCCCGTACTCGGGCCGCGCCGGCGCGATTCCGCGGCGTACGTGCTGTCTGAATCGTTCGTCCTCGGCGAGTTCCCACTCCACGGGGACCACCAGGTCGGGCATGCCGCCGCCGTTCAGCGGGTCCGGGGCGAGCCGCGTCCACAGCACGATGCCGTCGGGCAGCGGGTCGCCGGAGGCGATGCCGAGGCTGAACACACCGTCGGGCAGCGGGGTTCCGGCAGCTCGCGCGGTGGTCGGCAGCCACAACTGCGCGGAGGCCGCGGCCCCGAGCACCGCCGCACCGGCCGCGAGAAAACGTCGTCGATCGGGTGATACGGCTCCGGTCATCGGTGAACTCCCTTGCGACGTTGGCCTCTTGGGTCACTTGGAAGCCTCACAGTGCGCGGAGTCCCGCCTGTTGAACAGTAAGTATCGCGTCCATGACAAATGAGCGCACAGCAAGAGACCCGTTACTCCGAGAGCAACGGGTCTCAGCCAGTTTGGTCACGCCGGTGAATGATCTTCACGCCGGACGGACGATCACCGGCGCGGAAGGGGCGCCGGGCAGGTCCCTCAGAAGGGCTTGAAGTCGTCGAACTCCTGTGCCGCCTCGTCCCGCTCGGCCTGCTTGTCCCGACGCCGCTGCGTCGCCGGCCGCGGCTCGTCGAGCCGGTGGTCCTCGCCACGCCGGCCCAGCATCTCCGCACCGGCCATGACGGTCGGCTCCCAGTCGAAGACGACCGCGTTGTCCTCGGGACCGATCGCGACGCCGTCACCGGAGCGGGCGCCCATCTTCATCAACGACGCCTCCACACCGAGGCGGTTGAGCCGGTCGGCGAGGTAGCCGACGGCCTCGTCGTTGCTGAAGTCGGTCTGGCGGACCCAGCGTTCGGGCTTCTCGCCGCGCACGCGGAAGAGGCCGTCCTCCTCCTGCACGACGGTGAAGCCGCTGTCGTCGACCGCCTTCGGGCGGATGACGATCCGGGTCGCCTCCTCCTTCGGCTTCGCGGCACGCGACGCGGCGATCAACTCCGCGAGCGCGAAGGACAGTTCACGCAGTCCCGTGTGCGCGACCGCCGACACCTCGAACACGCGGTATCCACGCGCCTCCAGGTCGGGGCGCACCATCTCGGCCAGGTCCTTGCCGTCCGGTACGTCGATCTTGTTGAGGACGACCATGCGCGGACGCCGGTCGAGACCGCCGTACTGCTTCAGCTCCTCCTCGATCGTGTCGAGGTCGGAGATCGGGTCACGCTCGGACTCCAGCGTCGCCGTGTCCAGCACGTGCACGAGCACGCTGCACCGCTCGACGTGGCGCAGGAACTCCAGGCCGAGGCCCTTGCCCTGGCTCGCGCCGGGGATGAGACCGGGCACGTCGGCGATCGTGTACACGGTCTCGCCGGCCGTCACCACGCCCAGGTTCGGGACCAGCGTCGTGAACGGGTAGTCGGCGATCTTCGGCTTGGCCGCGCTCAGCACGGAGATCAGCGAGGACTTGCCGGCGCTCGGGTAGCCCACGAGAGCCACGTCGGCGACCGTCTTCAGCTCCAGCACGATGTCCTGGAGGCCACCGGGAACACCGAGCAGCGCGAAACCGGGGGCCTTGCGGCGGGCCGAGGCCAGCGCCGCGTTGCCGAGACCGCCCCGGCCGCCCTGCGCGGCGACGTACGACGTGCCCTCGCCGACCAGGTCGGCGAGCACGTTGCCGGCGCCGTCGAGCACGACCGTGCCGTCCGGCACCGGCAGGACCAGGTCCTGGCCGTCCTTGCCGGAGCGGTTGCCGCCCTCGCCGGGCTTGCCGTTGGTGGCCTTGCGGTGCGGGGAGTGGTGGTAGTCGAGCAGCGTGGTCACGGACTGGTCGACGACGAGGGTGACATCCCCACCCCTTCCGCCGTTGCCGCCGTCCGGGCCGCCGAGCGGCTTGAACTTCTCACGGTGGACGGAGGCACAGCCGTGGCCCCCGCTACCCGCGGCGACATGCAGCTCGACGCGGTCCACGAAGGTGGTCATGGGATGTGCCTCCAGTTACGTACAGCAATGTTTCTTGGTTCAGCTATGTCTCTTGTTCAACACGCGAAAGGCGGACCCGCTTCCCGGAAGGGAAGTGAGGTCCGCCTCGCGAAAGCTTCCGATCAGTTGCCTGATTCAGCTACCTGATGCTTCAGGCGACCGGAACGATGTTCACGACCTTGCGGCCACGGTGGGTACCGAACTCCACCGCACCGGCGTTCAGCGCGAACAGCGTGTCGTCGCCGCCACGGCCGACGCCCGAACCGGGGTGGAAGTGGGTGCCGCGCTGGCGGACCAGGATCTCACCAGCGTTGACGACCTGACCGCCGAAGCGCTTCACGCCGAGCCGCTGGGCATTGGAGTCGCGACCGTTCCGGGTGGACGATGCGCCCTTCTTGTGTGCCATCTCTCCTCAGTCCCTTACTTCGCAGCCGCGGGGATCTCAGTGACCTTGATCGCCGTGTACTGCTGGCGGTGGCCCTGACGACGGCGGTAGCCGGTCTTGTTCTTGTAGCGAAGGATGTCGATCTTGACGCCCTTGTGGTGGTCCACGATCTCGGCCTGGACCTTGATGCCGGCCAGCACCCACGGGTCGCTGGTCACAGCGTCGCCGTCGACAACGAGCAGGGTCGAGAGCTCGACCGTGTCGCCAACCTTGGCAGTGGAAATCTTGTCAACCTCAACGATGTCGCCGACAGCAACCTTGTGCTGGCGACCACCGCTGCGCACGATGGCGTACACGCGGATCTCACTCTCTTGCTCAGGGACGGCACCCCCGCAGTCCAGCCGCCCTGCGGAGCAGACGGCCTCTCCCGGCGGAACACGCCCGGGAGGAAGAGGTTTACGGGGATGTGGCGTGTCACCAGTGGACACGCCGACAGTCAAGGTTACGGGGCCGCAGCCGAACGGGTCAAACCGGGCCCCTGCGGTGTGCGACCGGACACTCGGACCGGCCGCACACCAGCGGTGGTTCAGTCCTCGTCGGTGGAAGCGGTGACGGAGGACGGGTTCGTCTGCTCCGCCGCCGAGGTCTTCTTCGACGTGGTCTTGGCGGCCTTCTTGGCCGTCGTCTTCTTCGCGGCCGTCTTCTTGGCCGCGGTCTTGGTGGCCGCCGTCTTCTTGGCGACCGCCTTCTTCGCCGGGGCCTTCTTGGCCGCCTTGCGAGCGGCCGTCTTCTTCGCCGGAGCCTCGGCACCGGCACCGGCACCGGCCTCGGCAGCCGGGGCCTCCTCCACCACGGCCGACGGTACGACCGTCACGGCCGCCTCCTCGGACGCGGTGGGCGCGGTGGCCTTGCGCACAGCACGACGCCGCGGGCGGGCCGGAGCCGCGCTCTCGGCGGGTGCCTCGGGCTGCTCGACGGGCGCGGGCGCCTCGACGACGACCGGCGCGGCGGCCTCGGTGACCGTCACCACGGCGGCCTCCTCGGACCCGGCCGGAGACCCGGCGGGCGCGGTCGCCTTACGGGTCGCACGACGGCGCGTACGCCCCTTGGGCGCGGCATCGTCGACAGCCGGAGCCTCGACGACCGGCGCCGGGGTCTCCTGAACCGCGGGCGCCTCGACGACCGGGTCCTCCACGGCGACGGGCTCGGCGTGCGCGACAGCGGCCGGCTCGGCCTCCTCACGCACCTCGCGCGACTGCCGCGACTCGCCCCTCGGCGCACCGGCCGGAGCCGACGCCCGCCGGCTCGTCCGGCGCCGCGAACGCCCGCCACGGGTGGCCGCGGCCTCCGCCTCGGCGGCGCTGCTGTAGAGATCCTCGTCGGGCCGGAACTCCGGCTCCGCGAACGGAACCGGCGTGGCGACCTCGGCGGCCACCTCCGCCTCGGTCTCGATCTCGTCGTCGGCCACGTCGTGCTCGTGCTCGTGCGTGTCGTGGCTGTCCTGCCCCTGCCCGTCACCACCGCGCCCGCGCCGCTTGCGCTTGCCGCCGCCACCGACCGAGGTCGGCTGCTCCATGTGCACGATGACACCGCGGCCGTTGCAGTGGACGCAGGTCTCGGAGAAGGACTCCAGGAGGCCCTGTCCGACGCGCTTGCGGGTCATCTGGACCAGGCCCAGCGAGGTGACCTCGGCGACCTGGTGCTTCGTACGGTCGCGCCCGAGGCATTCGAGCAGGCGCCGCAGGACCAGGTCCCGGTTGGACTCCAGGACCATGTCGATGAAGTCGATGACGACGATGCCGCCCAGGTCGCGCAGCCGCAGCTGGCGCACGATCTCCTCGGCCGCCTCCAGGTTGTTCCTGGTCACGGTCTCTTCGAGGTTGCCGCCCTGACCGGTGAACTTGCCGGTGTTGACGTCGACCACGATCATCGCTTCGGTCTTGTCGATGACCAGCGAACCGCCGCTGGGCAGCCAGACCTTGCGGTCCAGCGCCTTCATCAGCTGCTCGTCGATGCGGTACGTCGCGAAGACGTCGACCTCGGAGGTCCAGCGGGAGAGCCGGTCGGCGAGGTCGGGGGCGACGTGCGAGACGTAGCCGTGGATGGTGTCCCACGCCTCGTCACCGCTGACGACGACCTTGGTGAAGTCCTCGTTGAAGATGTCGCGCACGACGCGGACGGTCATGTCCGGCTCGCCGTACAGCAGAGACGGTGCGTTCGAGCTGCCGCCGCTCTTCGACTTCTTCTCGATGTCCTCCCACTGCGACTGGAGCCGCTCGACGTCACGGCGCAGCTCGTCCTCGCTCGCGCCCTCGGCGGCGGTGCGCACGATGACGCCCGCGTCCTCGGGGACGATCTTCTTGAGGATGGTCTTCAGCCGGGCCCGCTCGGTGTCGGGCAGCTTGCGGCTGATGCCGGTCATGGAGCCCTCGGGGACGTACACGAGGTAGCGCCCGGGGAGGGAGACCTGGCTGGTCAGACGCGCGCCCTTGTGCCCGATCGGGTCCTTGGTGACCTGGACGAGGACCGACTGGCCCGACTTCAGCGCGGACTCGATACGGCGCGGCCCGTGGGCCATGCCGAGCGCCTCGAAGTTGACCTCACCGGCGTAGAGGACGGCGTTGCGCCCCTTGCCGATGTCGATGAAGGCGGCCTCCATCGACGGCAGCACGTTCTGGACCTTGCCCAGGTAGACGTTGCCGACGTACGAGGTCGACTGCTCCTTGTTGACGTAGTGCTCGACGAGCACGCCGTCCTCCAGGACGCCGATCTGCGTGCGCTCACCGCTCTGCCGGACGACCATCACGCGCTCGACGGCCTCGCGGCGGGCCAGGAACTCGGCCTCGGTGATGATCGGGACGCGCCGGCGCCCCTGCTCGCGGCCTTCGCGGCGGCGCTGCTTCTTTGCCTCAAGACGCGTCGAGCCCTTGATGGACTGCACCTCGTCGCTCGGGTGCTCGTCCTTCTTGGCGCGCGGCTCGCGGACCTTGACGACGGTGCGCTCGGGGTCGTCGGTCGACGAGGGCGTCTCGGTCTCGCCGCCCGAGTCACCGGCGCGACGGCGCCGACGACGCCGGCGACGGCTGCTGCTCGACCCGGAGCCGCCCTGGTCCTCGTCCGCGTCCTCGGCGTCTTCCTCGATCTGCTCGGCGGTGTCCTCGGAGTCCTGCGCGGCCTGCTCGGCGGCGTACTCCTCGCCGTCCTCGCCCTCGTCCTCACCGGTGGCGGACTCGCCACGGCGACGACGCCGGCCACCACGACGACGGCGGCGGCGCGAACCGGGCTCCTCGGCCTCGTCACCGTCGGCGGAGTCCTCGGCCTCGTCGGCCTCTTCGGGCTCCTCCTCCACGACGACGGCCTCGACGACCCGATCGAAGGGCAGGTCCTGGTACTCGAAGGCGGCGAGGGACGACTCCCGCACGCGGCCCAGGAG
>NZ_JBHXME010000230.1:0-13481 GCF_042721125.1 Streptomyces sp. NPDC058469 | reverse complement strand
TACTGCACAGGTGGGACGCGTCGCGTGGTGGAGTCCGGGCGGCCGCCGCCGAGCGAACTGCTGCTCGGCGGCGGCTCCCGAGGAGGTGCCGGTTACTTCTTCGAGCCGGTTACTTCGAGCGGGTCACTTGTTGACCGTGAAGCCCTGCTCGTTGCCGTACTTGACGGAGGCGTCCTGCCAGCTCTTCAGACCCTGAGCCAGCGTCGTGCCCGAGATGTAGGCCTTGCCGACGGTGTCGTTGAAGATCGAGTTGGCGTACTGCTGGAAGGGCAGGTACGACCAGTCGGAAGCGACCTCGGACGCGGACTGGGCGAAGATCTGGTTGGCCTTCTGCCCGCCGAAGTACGGGAACGTCTTGTTCTGGAACGCCGCGGACTGCTGCTCGGCCTTGGTCGCCGGGAAGGCGCCCTCGTCGACACGGGTCTGGATGCCGGCGCCGGCGTTGGCGTACTGGACGAACGCGTAGGCGAGTTCCTTGTTCTTGCCCAGGGTGGGCAGGGTGAGGGAGCTGCCGCCGTTCTCCGCGCTGGCCTTGCCGCCCGCGGTCCACTGCGGCATCGGGGCCGCGCGCCAGTCACCGGAGGCACCGGCGACACCGCTGACGAAGTTGGCGGGCATCCAGGCACCGGTGGTCAGGGTGGCGATGGTGCCGTCACCGAGGCCCTTGTACCAGTCGTCGGTCCAGCCGTTGATCGGCGCGAGGAGCTTCTCGTCGATCAGTTTCTGCCAGGTCTCCGTGTACTTCTTGGCGCCCGCGTCCTCGAAGTTGACCGTCACCTTGGTGCCGTCGACCTTGTAGGGGCGCGAACCGGCCTGCCACAGCATGCTGGTGGTGAAGCCCGCGTCACCGGCGTCGTTGGCGATGTACGCCTTGGGGTCGGCCTTGTGCAGCTTGCGGGCCGCGACGACGTACTCGTCCCACGTGGTCGGGACGGCGATCTTGTACTTGTCGAAGACCTTCTTGTTGTAGAACATCGCCATCGGGCCCGAGTCCATCGGCAGGCCGTAGACCTTGGAGCTGTCGCTCACGGCGTTCCACGGACCCGCGGTGTACTTGGAGGCCAGCTTGTCGGCGCCGTAGGGCGCCAGGTCGGTCAGGCCCTTGGTGAGGGAGTACTGGCTCAGCGCGAAGTACTCGACCTGGGCGACGTCGGGGACGCCCTTGCCGGCCGCGATCGCGTTCGACAGCGCGGTGTAGTGCTTATCACCGGACCGGTCGCTGACCAGGTTGATCTTGACCTTCGGGTACTTCTTCTCGAAGTCCGCGGCGACCGTCTTCAGCGTGGGCTCCCAGGCCCAGACCGTGACCGAGCCGCCCTTCTTGAGAGCCGCCTGGATGTCCGAGGCGGAGACCGCCTTCGTGCTGGAGCTGTCGTCGGAGGAACCGCCGCAGGCGGTCGCCCCCAGGGCGAGGACGGAGAGGAGAGCCATGCCGCGCAGCAGGCGGCCGGTAGTTCTGCGCATGGAGGTGCTTCCACTTCTTCGTGGGTGGGACTTCTTGAGGGTTGGGTTATTCCTTGACGCTTCCGGCGGCGAGTCCGGACTGCCAGTACTTCTGGAGCAGCAGGAACGCGGCGATCAGCGGCACGATGGTGAGCAGCGAACCCGTGATCACCAGGTTGAAGATGACGTCACCACCGATCGTCTGGGCCTGGGAGTTCCAGGCGTCCAGGCCCAGGGTCAGGGGGTACCAGTCCGGGTTCTTGATCATGATGAGCGGCAGGAAGTAGTTGTTCCACGTCGCGACCGTGGTGAACAGCAGGACCGTCACGACACCGGGGGCGAGCAGCGGCAGGGAGACCTGGAAGAAGGTGCGGATCTCGCCCGCTCCGTCGATCCGGGCGGCTTCGAGGAGTTCGACGGGGATGGCCTCGGTGGCGAAGACCCACATCAGGTACAGGCCGAACGGCGAGACCAGCGAGGGGATGATCACCGCCCACGGAGTGTCCGTCAGTCCCATCTTGCTGAACATCAGGAACGTCGGTACCGCGAGGGCCGTTCCCGGGACGGCGACCGCGCCGATGACCACGGCGAAGATGGCGCGCTTCCCGGGGAAGTTGAACTTCGCCAGCGCGTAGCCGCCGAGGATCGACAGGAAGGTGGCGCCGCCGGCGCCGAGCACGACGTACAGCAGGGTGTTCAGCAGCCAGCGGACGAAGATGCCGTCGTGGTAGGTGAACGTGTCGTGGATGTTCGACCAGAGGGCGAAGTGGTGGGCGAACCACAGGCCGTTGGAGTCGGCGAGTCCCGCCTGGGTCTTGGTCGCGTTGATGACCAGCCACAGCAGCGGCACCACGGTGTAGACCAGGATCAGACCGGTGAGCACGGTCAACAGCACACTGCGCTTGGGGCGCCCCGGGGAGCGCTTCTTGCGCGGGGTGCGCAGTCGGGGCGCGCTCTTGGAACCGCCGGACGCGGCCGATGCGGAGGGAGAGGCGGTGGTGACGGGGGTGCTCATGGCTCAGGCTCCCTTGCGCATGCCGCGGAGCTGCACGACGTAGGCGATGACCATGGTGATCAGCCCCATGATGATGGCGACCGCCGCGGAGTAGTTGTGCTGCTGTCCGTTGAAGGACAGTGAGTACGTGTAGAAGTTCGGCGTGTAGTCCGTCGTGATGGCGTTGCGCGCCAGCGGTCGCAGGATGCTCGGCTCGTTGAAGAGCTGGAAGCTGCCGATGATCGAGAAGATCGTCGCGATGACCAGGGCGCCGCGGATGGCGGGGAGCTTGATGGCCGTGATGACGCGGAACTGCCCGGCGCCGTCGATCTCCGCCGCCTCGTACAGCGAGTTCGGGATGACCCGCAGCGCGGAGTAGAAGATCAGCATGTTGTAGCCGACGAACTCCCAGGTGACGATGTTGCCGATCGACGCCAGGACCAGATGGGCCGAGAGCGGGTCGGGCAGCGTCACGTCGAAGGCGCTGTTGATGTCACCCACCAGACCGAACTGGGTGCCGTACATGAAGCCCCACATCAGGGTGGCCACCACGGCGGGCACGGCGTACGGCAGGAAGATCGAGATCCGGAAGAAGTCCCGGCCGAAGAGCCTGCCGCTGTCCAGGGCGAGCGCCACGAACAGGGCGATGCCGAGCATGATCGGCACCTGGATCACCAGGAAGAGCGAGACCCGCTCCAGGGAGGACCAGAACTGGTCGTCCTGGAAGGCCTGCTTGTAGTTGTCCAGGCCGACGAAGTGGTTGCCGCCGATGAGCTGGTCGCGGAAGAGGCTGAGATAGATCGAGTACGCGATCGGAGCCAGGAAGACGAAGGCGAAGACCACCGCGAAGGGTCCGATGAAGCCCCACCCTGTCCAGGAACGCCGGTCCCGTTTCGCCGACGGCCTGGTAGGAGGCCGAGTCGCGGCCGCAGGGGGTTGAAGCGTCGTCATGTAGTTCCTCGCTCGTCCATCTCGGAACCGGCGTCACACGCCGTCGCGATGTTGCGTAAACAGCGCGGTCCACAACGGCCCCGGCTGTTATGTTTACGTAAACATCTGATGGCGGCATGTCTACACTGCCCCAATGTCGGTGGTCAAGGGTCGTTTGGTGAAACACGACCGAGGCGATCGGATCGATATGCGAGGGATGCAGGTGGACACAGCGGACGGTGCCTCGGGCGGTACGGAGAAGCCACGCAGACGCACCGGGAAACGGTCGTCGAGACGCGCCCCGAGCGCGTCCATGGCGGATGTCGCACGCGTGGCAGGCGTGTCGTCACAGACGGTCTCCCGGGTGTCCAACGGCTTCGCGGGCGTCAACGAGGAGACCCGGCAACAGGTCCTCGCCGCCATGAAGGAGCTGGGATACCGGCCCAACAGCGCCGCCCGCGCGCTCAAACGCGGGGAGTTCCGCACCATCGGCGTGATCACCTTCAACCTCTCCACCACCGGCAACATGCGCACCCTGGAGGCGATCGCCACCTCCGCCGCGCACGAGGGCTACGCCGTCACGCTGCTGCCGGTCGCCGTGCCCACCCAGGACGAGGTGCGCGGCGCCTTCTCCCGGCTGGGTGAACTCGCCGTCGACGCGGTCATCGCCATCATGGAGGTGCACCTCCTGGACGCGGCGACCATCTCCCTGCCGCCCCACGTCCAGGTCGTCGTCGCCGACTCCGACGCGGGCGACCGCTACAGCGTCGTCGACACCGACCAGAACGGCGGCGCGCGGGCCGCCGTACGCCATCTCCTTGACCTCGGCCACCGCACGGTCTGGCACCTGGCCGGACCCGAGGAGTCCTTCGCGGCCCAGCGCCGCGCCGACGCCTGGAGCGCCGAACTCGCCGACGCGGGGCGGCCCGTGCCACCCGTCGTACGCGGTGACTGGTCCGCGGAGTCCGGCTACCGCATGGGCCTCGACCTCGCTGAACAGGCAGACTGTACGGCCGTGTTCGCGGCCAACGACCAGATGGCACTGGGCCTGCTGCGGGCGCTGCACGAGCGCGGCCGGCGCATCCCCGAGGACGTCAGCGTCATCGGCTTCGACGACATCCCCGAGGCCGGCTCCTTCCTGCCACCCCTGACCACCGTCCACCAGGACTTCGCCGAGGTCGGCCGCCTGTGCGTGGAGGGTGTCCTACGGCGGATGCGGCAGCGCGGCGACGAACACGGCACCACGCTGGTGCCCACGAAACTCGTCATACGCGACAGCACGGCACCGCCCGCCGAGTAGCGGCACACAGACCTCCGGCCCCCCTGCCTGAGCAGGAGGGCCGGAACGTCATGCGCGGACGGCTCAGGCCGTCGTCTCCGGGCGGCCGGGCCGGGACCAGTGCGTGTGGAACATACCGGTGCGGTCCGTACGGCCGTAGGTGTGGGCGCCGAAGAAGTCGCGCTGGCCCTGGAGCAGGGCCGCTGGCAGCCGGTCGGCGCGCAGCGTGTCGTAGTGCGACAGCGCGGCGGAGAAGGCCGGGACGGGAATGCCGCGCCGGGCCGCCGAGGCGACCACCTCCCGCCAGGGGACCTGGGCGTCGCCGATCTCCGTCGCGAAGGCCTCCTCGCCCAACAGACTGACCAGACCCGGGTCCGCCGTGTACGCGGCGCGGATGCGGTCGAGGAAGGAGGCACGGATGATGCAGCCGCCGCGCCAGATTCCGGCGACCGCGGCCAGGTCGATCGACCAGTCGAACTCGGTTGCCGCGTCCTGGATCATCTTCCAGCCCTGGTCGTAGGCGATGACCTTCGAGGCGTACAGCGCCTGTTCGACCTGGGCGGTGAACCGGTCTGCCTCGGTGCGGCTCAGCGGGGGAGTGGTGCCGCCGGGCAGTCCGCGGTAGGCCGCGCGCAGGTCGCCCTGGCTGGAGGAGGCGCGGGCGAAGGTGGCCTGGGCGATCGCGGTGACCGGTGAGCCCAGCTCCAGGGCGGTCTGCACGGTCCAGCGCCCGGTGCCCTTCTGGCCCGCGGCGTCGGTGACGATGTCGACGAACGCCTTGCCGGTCTCCGCGTCGGTGTGGGCGAGGACCTCGGCGGTGATCTCGATCAGGTAGGAGCCCAGCCGCCCCTCGTTCCAGCGGCGGAAGATGTCCGCGATCTCGGCCGGGGTGTAGCCGCCGACCTGGCGCAGCAGGTCGTACGCCTCGGCGATGAGCTGCATGTCGGCGTACTCGATGCCGTTGTGCACCATCTTGACGAAGTGCCCGGCACCGTCGGTCCCGATGTGCGTGGAGCAGGGCTCACCGTCGACCTTGGCACTGACGGACTCGAACATCGGGCCCAGCACGGCGTACGACTCCGCCGAACCGCCGGGCATGATCGACGGCCCGTACAGCGCGCCCTCCTCGCCGCCGGAGACCCCGGCGCCGACGAAGTGGAGGCCCTTCTCGCGCAGGGCCGCCTCGCGGCGGCGGGTGTCGGCGAAGTGGGCGTTGCCGCCGTCGATGATCATGTCGCCGCGCTCCATGAGCGCGGCGAACTCGTCGATCACGGCGTCGGTGGCCGGACCGGCCTGCACCATGATCATCAGGCGGCGGGGGCGTTCGAGCGCGGCCACGAACTCCTGTGCCGTCTCGGCCGGGACGAAGGCGCCCTCGTCGCCGTACTCCTTCATCAACTCATGGGTGCGGTGCGGCGATCGGTTGTGGACGGCGACCGTGTAGCCGTTGCGGGCGAAGTTGCGTGCGAGGTTGCGGCCCATCACGCCGAGGCCGGTGACGCCGATCTGGGCGGTTCCGTCGGCGGCGGGGTTGTTCGGTGCGGATGCGTTCATGGGGTGCCTGTTCTCCGAGTCGGTGACGTGGCGGGTCGGCGCTGGGCGCCCATGCCCGCAGGTACGTCTGTGATCACCAAATGACTCGAAGTACGGGACCCCGATTCGTAATTCGTTCCGGCGCCGGGTCGCCGGAACGTGGTCTCAGCAGCCTGAACCGGTCGGGGTGAGCTCCACGCGCGCGTGCTCGTCCGTGGTGCGTGCCTCGTCGTAGGCGGCGCGCGTGACCTGGTACCAGACGTCGTCCTTGCCGGTGTTGCCGCCGACGTCGTCGAGGCTCACACACCACCGTTCGTTGCGGACGGTCCGGGTGTACGTCTCGGTGCCACTGCGCACCTTCGCGCACTTCCGGTACTGCTCCGTGGTGTACCAGGTGCGGGTCTTCTTCTTGGCGCCCGACCCCGAACTGGACTTGTGCTGAACCTTTTTGGCGGCGGACGTGCACCTGGTGACGGTGTGGGGCCGAGTGCCCTTCGCCGTCTGCTTGGCGAGGTGCCGGACCGAGTCACGGAGCCCGGTCACGGTGTCGGGAGTCGGCCGGGCCTGCTGCGCGGTGCTCGAACTGCTCTGCCCGACGCCGGACGCGGAGCGCGTGCTGTCGCCGCTCCCGCTCCCACCGCCGCATGCGCTGAGCGCTCCGATCAGAAGTGCTGTCAGCCCGCCCGCTACCAGTTGCTTGGTGAACATGCCCCCGCCGCCTGTGATGTGGAAACGGTCAGCGTAACTGATCATGGGGGGAGGTCAGCGGGAGGTGAGCGCGAACTGCCGCCGCTGCAAGGCGCCTACGGCGGCCGGGACCTCCAACGCGTCCTGAAGGCGCCGCAGTTCGGTCCTGCGCCGGCAATCCGCCGTGGGCCGGGGAAGCCGTGCGGACTGTGTGTGCTGTGTGTGCTGTGCGAGATCGTGGCGCCGGAGATTCCACGGCCCACTCGCCGCTGTGGACGTCCTCACCGGTACGGGGAAACCGGGCCGCCGGATGCTCGGGCGCTTGTGTTCCCGAGTGGGACGCAGGGCGTTGGTACGCACCGGAACCGACACCGGCGAGAACACCGTCCCGCTCGTCCGCTGTTCCGGCACGGTCGTCCGGTCGCGACCAGTGGCGAAGACGTACAGGCGCAGCAGCAGGAAGCGGGCGAGGCCGGCGAGCCCCGAAGCGCCGAGGTAGACGAACTGCTCGGTCAGCATCCCGGGCGACGACTGCAGCAGGTGCAGGACGAAGATCGCGGCGCAGGTCACCACGTAGGCCGCCGCGGCCGAGCCCGCCGACTGCCAGTGCTGGCGCCATCCGGCGCGCCGGCCCGAGCCGAAGGTGAAACGGGCGTGGAGTTCCGTGCACAGGAGGGTGGAGACGACGGTGATCAGCGCGTTCGCCAGCGCCCAGGGCAGCTGCTCGGCCAGCAGTGCCACGGCGCCGCTGGAGAGAAGCCCGACACCGCCGCCCAGCGCCACGAACCGGGCGAAGGAGGCGAGCGGACCGGGAGCGGCCGGGGTCCGGGACGCGTCGTCCATGGCGGTCTCCATCCGCTCCGTACGCTGCGCCTCGGCGATGCGGCCCGCGTAAGTTTGCTTGACTTACTCAACTATAGCGGATTGATTGAGTTACGCAAGCACATTTGCGCGGCGGGGGAGCCCCTCCCACAGCTGAACTACATACAATGCGGCCTGATCATGGGTGAGTTACTGGTGAGATGCGCGACGTTCAACGTGCTGCACGGTCGGCAGATCCAGCCGGACGGCCGCCCGGAGCCCGCTGCCCCCGACGATCCCTCGGCACCCCTCGCCGAAGCCGTCGCGTCCCTGGACGCCGATGTGCTGGCACTCCAGGAGATCGACTGCCTCCAGGAGCGGTCGGGCGGTGTCGATCAGGCGGCGGTCGCCGCCGACGCGATGGGCGCACGCGACTGGCGCTACGCGACGGCGCTGCACTGCCGTTCCGTGCCGGGCCGGGGCTGGGTCCGCGACCCGGCCGAGCCCGGGATGCGCGTCTACGGCCCCGAGGGTCGGCAGCCCGAAGTCCCTTCGCACGGACTGGCGTTGCTGTCCCGGCTTCCGGTCCACGAGTGGCGGGCCCTGCGGCTCCCGGCGGCGCCCTTCGGCATGCCGTTGCGGGTGGCCGGGCGGGCCGCTCCGGTGCTGGCCCGGGATCAGCCCCGGGCCGCCCTGGCCGCCGTGCTGGAAGGACCGCACGGCCCGTTCACCGTCGTGGCCGTGCATCTCTCGTTCGTGCCGGGGTGGAACATCGGGCAGCTGCGCACCGTGCGCCGCTGGATCGCCGATCTGCCCCAACCCCGGGTACTGATGGGCGACTTCAACCTCTTCGGCGCCCTTCCCCGGCTCACCCTGAACGCGACCGCGCCGCGTGCCTGGCGGAGTTCGGCCCGACGGGCGACCTTTCCGTCACACCGGCCGCTCGTCCAGCTCGATCACGTCATGACGACGGGGCTCGGCGAGGACGCCGTTGGGACGGTGTGCGTGCCGAGGACGGCGATCTCGGATCACCGACCGCTGGTGGTGGAGGTGCCCCTCTGAGTCAGTTCCACAGGGGGTAGGTCACGGTGTGCTGGAACTTGTCCGGCCTCGCGCCGGGGTACGTCAGGGTGATGTCGGTGTACTGCCGTACGTGCGGATGCCGCTTCCAGGTCTGCGCGGTGTCGAGCCGGACGGCGACCGGGTACGAGTGGAACTTGCCCACCGCGCAGTAGGGCTTGCAGTCGTTCACCACGTTGACGCCCGTGGCCGTCGCGGAGTTGTCGTTCCAGGACGTCCAACGCAGCGACGTGAGGCGGCTGTTGCCGTCGCCGCAGGCGAGCATGAAGTCGGTGGGGCGCACCTCGGGATGCCACAGGCAGTCGACGAGCACGGGGTCCGCACCCTGCCGATGGGCGGCTGCCGGCGTCGCGTCCGCCGTGGCCGCGGACGAGGTGCCGACGGCCGGCGCGAGCAGGGCGGCGGCACAGAGCGTGACGACTCCCACCATGGTGTGTTTGTACATGTCCGCTCCCGGCCGCCTCTTCGTCCTCGTCGCCCCGCACCCGCACCGGCGGTGGGCCCGCCTGCCGGGGCACGGTCGTCGTGTCTCTGTCGACGCTACGACCGTGTCCCAGGATGCACCACTCGTACGGGTCAACGACGCGGTTGGCCGGGAGTGTCGCGGGGTGTGCGGTCAGGGCCGGGAAATGCCCGGCCCCGATCGGATCAGGCGGGCCGTACGGCGCCCCGGATGGCGGCGGCACCGGCGTGGAAGATCGATTCCTCGCGGATCGGCGTACCCGGGCTCGGCGCGTGGATCATCAGGCCGTTGCCGGTGTAGATGCCGACGTGGTCGATGCTGTCGTAGAAGAAGATCAGGTCGCCGGGGCGGATGTCCGTGAGCGGGACGAGCGCGCCGGCGCCCGACTGTTCCTGGGCGGTGCGCGGGAGAAGGACGCCCGCGGCCTTCCAGGCGGCCTGGGTGAGGCTGGAGCAGTCGTACGCGTCCGGTCCCGCCGCGCCCCACAGGCACGGCCTGCCGATCTGCGCGCGGGCGAAGGCGAGCGCGGTGCTGGTCTTGCTGTGCGTGTTGGGGTCCTGGAGTGCGGCGGGTACGGCCGCGGCGGGTGCCGGGCTGACGGTCGGGGCCGCGGGGAGAATGATCTCCGGGGCCATCGTCGGAGCCGTGGGCAGGGTGAACTCGGGGGCGACGACCGGGGCCGCGGCGAAGGAGACCTCGGCGGGGGGTGCGGTCGGCTGCCACTCCTGCTGCGGCGGGCGCCAGTCCGGTTCCGGTGTGGTGTACCAGGTGGGCGGGCCGGTGGGCTGCTCGGGCACCATGGGTATCTGGCCGGTGGACCAGGTCGGCTGCTCGGTGACCATGGGCATCTGACCGGTGGACCAGGTCGGCTGCTCGGCCACCATGGGTATCTCGCCGGTGGACCAGGTCGCCTCTGGGGCCGGCCAGGAGGTTTCCGGGGTCGGCCAGGGGGCGCTCGCCGGGGCGGGTTGTTCGGAGCGCGGCGCGGCGATGTACGGGAGCAGCTCCAGGTCCGCGGTGAGCGGGTCGAAGACCGGCGCCGGGGCGGCCGCGAGGGCGAACTGCTGTGATTCCACGACGGGCGCGAGCGGCACTTCGATGGCGGGCACGGGCGGCAGGTCGAGGACGGTCGCCTGCGGCATCTGAGCCATCTGAGGCAACTGGGGTGCCTGCGGCGCGGCGGGCGGCAGCGCGGCGATGGGCCCGGCGGTCAACTCCGCGACAGCGGCGGTGAGTTGCGGGGCTGCGAGTTCCGGTACGGAGGTCCCCGCGGTCAGTTCGGCCACGGCGCGGCTGGGCTGCGCTTCGAGTGCTCGGCCGCCGCCTTCGGGCTCGGGGCGTCGTTCGGGGCGCTCCGGCCGAGCTGCCGCCGGGCGGGCGGGAGTCCTGCTGGGCGGGAGGATCGCCGGTACGGTCGGGCCGAGTTGGGCGCGGGCCCGGTCGAACCACTGCTTGGTGACCGCGTCGAGGGCGGGGTCGGAAGGACGCGACGCGCTGGGACGGGGCTCGACACGCTTGCGCGGGCCCCCGGACATCTTGCGCGTGGCGTTGTAGTTTCCGGTGGCCGTCTCGGCCCTGTCGTAAAGGGAATTGATCCGCCGCTGGACTTCGTCACGGCTGGGTCGGTCGTCCACGGTCGGGCCACTGCCTCCGGTGCGCGTACTTCGTTCTGCCGGCATGGCAGACGTGCTCCTTCCGTATCGCGCCTACCGAGTTAGCTGTCGGGTTCGGGCGTCGATCACGGAAGGTTTGCCCTACGGCCCTTGCCCCGACGGGCAGTTGGACCGATTCACCCCAAGTCGGTTGGGTCCCCGGCTCCGGCTGTCGCGAGCGACACACCGGATTCGGCGCAAGCCATGCGGCCCGGCGCTGCTCGCCGGAGTAGGTCGTACGGCCTGAGCGTCAACTTAGCCAACGTGTGTGCCTCGTGTGAAGGTTGAAGCGCGATATGTCCGATACGTTTTTGTGACCTTTACCTCTCCCGGACATGTACCAGGGGTCATGAGCCCGCCGAGCCTGGTGATCCATATGAGGTCGCTATGAATTTTTGAGGCGGTTGAACACACTGGGGTCCGGCTCCGTATTGGGACGGGGGATTTCCATGCCGGGACGATCCGGGCCGACCGATACGTGTAGGAGCAACTTCCTTGGCACGCAACACGCGCAGACGCCCCACGGGCGCACGACGCGCGACGATGGCAGCAGTCGCCCTGATGCTGGGCGGCGGAGGACTGGTGGCGGCGAACGTCTACGCGTCGGCGTCCGAAGGTGGTTGGGGCGGTGACTCCACCAAGCAAGGGTCTCCGGACGCGGCGTCGGGAGGCGCCACGATCGACTGCCCGGACATCGGCACCCAGCTGACGACGGTCCCCGACGAGGCGAAGACCGAGGTCGACGCCCAACTCGCGCTTCTGGACCAGCAGATAACCGAGGCCTACCAGAAACTGAAGGACTCGACGGAGTCCATACGCCAGGACGCCTCCTTCGCCGACAACGCGATCATGAATCCGTTGAAGGAGAAGCGGGCGGCGACCATCGGGCGGATCGACGACGCCATCGCGCGGGTCGGGGACCGCCCGGAGGGACTCGACGCGCTTGCCGGCTGCACACTGATCGCGCCCAAGGACGGGTCCGACGGCCAGGGCGGCGGCGCGAGCAGCAGCGCCAGCGCCAGCGGCGGCGACCAGAGCGGCCAGGACCAGCAGGGCAACCAGCAGTCCACCAACGGGCCCGTCGCCTCGGACTATGCGGACATCACCTCCGTACAGCCGAACGTGAACACTGCGCAGGACCAGGCCGACGCCTCCCGCGGCACGTTCGTCACCGCCTGCGGGGTGAACGAGAACGGCCTGTTCAACTCCGACAACGTGATCGTCGCCCCCGGAGTCACCAACGGCGCCCACCACTTCCACGACTACATCGGCAACCAGTCCAACAACGCCTTCGCCAGCGACGACGTCCTGGCAAAGGCCAACACGAGCTGTGAGAACCCGGGCGACAAGTCCACGTACTACTGGCCCGTGTTGCGCCTGCAGAACGGCAAGCAGGAGCGGGACGCCAACTCGCCCGGCGGCGGCACCGAGGGCAACTCCGGTCAGATCGTCACCGCGAAGGCCGCCACGCTGACGTTCGTGGGCAACCCGAAGACCAAAGTCGTCGCGATGCCGCGCCTCCTGCGCATCATCACCGGAGACGCCAAGGCCTTCGTGAACGGCCCGGCCAATGCCAACGCCTCCTGGAGCTGCACCGGGTTCGAGGACCGGCAGCTCAAGGACAAGTACCCGCTGTGCCCGTCGGGCAGCGACGTGGTGCGCACCTTCAAGTTCCAGAGCTGCTGGGACGGCCGCAACATCGACAGCGCCAACCACCGCACCCACGTGGCCTTCGAGGCCGCCGACGGCTCCTGCCCGGCGGGCTTCGAGGCCGTTCCGCAGCTGGTGCAGCGGATCGTCTACGGCGTGGACGCGCCGAGCCTCCAGGACGGCGGCAAGACTAGCCCGCTGTTCGCGGTGGACTCCTTCCCCGAGCAGCAGCACAAGCCCGTCACTGACCACGGCGACTTCATCAACGTCTTCGACGAGGGCCTGATGAAGGACATGGTCAACTGCATCAACAACGGCGAGAAGTGCGGCGCCGGCACGAACAACGACCCTGGTTCCGGCGGCGGTTCGGGCGGCGGCTCGGGTTCGGGCGGCGGTTCCGGTCAGCCGCAGGAGTCCCCGACGGCCACCGACACCGCCACGGCGGCGCCCACTGCCAGCGCGTCCAACGAGCCCGGCGGGAACGGCGGGAACGAGGGAAGTGGCGGGAACGGCGGGACCACCCCCGCCGGCAACGGTGACCAGCCCACCGCGGATCCCGCGACGAGCGCCCCGGACACCGAGACCAGCGCCCCCGAGCCCACCGACACCCAGTCGACCGACCCCGGAGACCTGACGACCGCCGTCTCGGTCCCCAAGGCGGACACAAAGACCGAGGGGTCCAAGTCGTCCGAGACGCAGGGTAGTTCGGACAACGGCTCTGGCGGTCAGGTCGGAAGCGCCGCGGCGACACCGCCCGCTTCGTCCTCGGGCGGGGAGAGCTACGCCGCCGTGAGCCCGAACCAACCGCAGGCGCAGGGCGGACTGGCGGAGACCGGTGCGAACCTGTGGCCCGCCGTGGCCGGCGCACTCCTTCTCGTCGCCGGATTCGTGGTGCTCTACCGGGGCAAGCGCAGCTCCCGCTGACACCGCGCACGGTTGTGACCAACTGCGGCCCGGCCACCCACACTT
>NZ_JBHXME010000229.1:0-13493 GCF_042721125.1 Streptomyces sp. NPDC058469 | reverse complement strand
GGTGGGGGCAGGTCGCGCCCACGCGGCGGAGCCGCATATCGATACAGCCCCGCGCCCCTTAAAAGCGACTGTACTGGTCCGGCCTTTAGGGGCGCGGGGAACTGCGCGACCAGCCACGACGGCGCCGCACCCGAAAACCGGACCCGCCACCGACGCGATCAACGCCTTCGCAAATCCGCCACCCTAGCCGCGCGCTCCCGCTCCGGCGACTCCCCGCCCAGCACGCCCGCCGCGCGCAACCCCGGTCCCCCGCCCGGTACTTGACCCCGTCGCGGTGCCGGGAGGGGTACGTCCCGGCGTCGTTGCTCCCGCGTCGGGGCCTGATCACCCCCCTGGCTTCCCGACGCGCCGGCCACGGCGATCTGCACCCCCTGATCGGCAAGGGCCTGCAACTCCGTGGCCGCACGGTCGTCGTGACCCGGGGGCTCGTCGGTGACGAGGCGGGTGATCACGTCCGTCGGCACGGTCTGGAACATGGTGTCCGTGCCGAGCTTGGTGTGATCGGCCAGGACGACGACCTCGGCGGCCGCCTGGACGAGGGCCCGGTCGACGGACGCCGACAGCATGTTGGACGTGGACAGCCCGCGCTCCGCGGTCAGCCCGCTCCCGGAGAGGAAGGCCCGGGAGACGCGCAGCCCCTGGAGGGACTGCTCGGCCCCGCTGCCCACCAGTGCGTAGTTGGAACCGCGCAGGGTACCGCCGGTCATCACGACCTCCACGCGGTTGGCATGGGCCAACGCCTGGGCCACCAACAGGGAGTTGGTGACGACGGTCAGTCCGGGCACCCGGGCGAGCCGGCGGGCCAGCTCCTGGGTGGTGGTACCCGCCCCCACCACAATGGCCTCGCCCTCTTCGACGAAGCTTGCGGCGAGATCGGCGATGGCCGTCTTCTCGGCGGTCGCGAGATGCGATTTCTGCGGAAAGCCGGACTCCCGCGTGAACCCGCCCGGCAATACCGCACCGCCGTGTCGGCGGTCGAGGAGTCCTTCTGCCTCCAGTGCGCGCACGTCCCGCCGTACGGTCACTTCGGAGGTCTGGACGACGCGGGCGAGCTCACGGAGCGATACGGCCCCATTCGCTCGCACCATTTCGAGGATCAATTGGCGACGTTCTGCAGCGAACACGAAACTGACAGTAACCCCAACGACCGTCTGCTTTCAGGTGTTTGCGCCGAATAACGGAAGTTGTTCGTACAGCAGGACGGGAAGTGGTATAGGGCCTAGTCTCGCCGCCTATGCCGTACGAATGGTCGACAACTCCCCGTGACCAGCGGGGAGTCCACTTTCGCGTCAGACTTCGCCCGTCGCCTTCCGCGTGTGCAACTGCCGGGCCACCTCGGCGATCGAGCCCGAAAGAGACGGGTACACGGTGAAGGCGTTCGCGATCTGTTCGACCGTCAGGTTGTTGTCGACGGCGATCGAGATCGGATGGATCAGTTCCGAGGCGCGGGGTGCCACGACCACACCGCCGACGATGATGCCGGTGCCCGGGCGGCAGAAGATCTTGACGAAGCCGTCCCGGATGCCCTGCATCTTCGCGCGCGGGTTGCGCAGGAGCGGGAGCTTCACGACGCGGGCGTCGATCTTGCCGCCGTCGACGTCGGCCTGGCTGTAGCCGACCGTGGCGATCTCGGGGTCGGTGAAGACGTTCGACGAGACCGTCTTCAGGTTGAGCGGGGCCACCGCGTCGCCCAGGAAGTGGTACATCGCGATACGGCCCTGCATCGCGGCCACCGAGGCGAGCGCGAAGACGCCGGTCACGTCACCGGCGGCGTACACGCCGGGGGCGGTCGTCCGCGACACCTTGTCGGTCCAGATGTGACCCGAGTCGTGCAGCCTGACGCCCGCCTCCTCCAGGCCCATGCCCTCGGAGTTCGGGATGGCGCCGACGGCCATGAGGCAGTGCGAGCCGGTGATGACACGGCCGTCGGCGAGGGTGACCTCGACCTTGTCGCCGACGCGCTTGGCGGACTGGGCGCGGGAGCGGGCCATGACGTTCATGCCGCGGCGCCGGAAGACGTCCTCCAGGACGGCGGCGGCGTCCGGGTCCTCACCGGGGAGGACCCGGTCGCGGGAGGAGACGAGGGTGACCTTGGAGCCTAGGGCCTGGTAGGCACCGGCGAACTCGGCACCCGTGACACCGGAGCCGACCACGATCAGTTCGTCGGGGAGTTCGGTGAGGTCGTAGACCTGGGTCCAGTTGAGGATGCGCTCACCGTCCGGGCGGGCGTCGTCCAGCTCGCGGGGGTGGCCGCCGGTCGCGATGAGGACGGCGTCCGCGACGAGCGTCTCCTCGGTACCGTCGGCGGCCTTCACGATCACCTTGCGGGAACCGTCGATGGCCTGCATGCCGTCGAGCCGGCCCCGACCGCGCAGGACGCGGGCGCCGGCCCGGGTCACGGACGCGGTGATGTCGTGCGACTGGGCGAGCGCGAGGCGCTTCACACGCCGGTTGACCTTGCCGAGGTCCACGCCGACGACCCGGGCCGCCTGTTCCAGCGGTGGGGTGTCGTCGGCGACGATGATGCCGAGTTCCTCGTACGACGAGTCGAAGGTGGTCATCACCTCGGCCGTCGCGATAAGGGTCTTCGACGGGACGCAGTCGGTCAGCACCGACGCCCCGCCCAGACCGTCGCAGTCGACGACGGTCACCTCCGCGCCGAGCTGCGCTGCCACCAGCGCCGCTTCATAGCCGCCGGGTCCGCCACCGATGATCACGATCCGAGTCACGTACCCCATTGTCCCGCACGCTTCAAGGTGCTTCCGCCCGGGGGCGACGGGAGGTGCCGTCGGCGGCGTCGGGACCCCCGGTTACGGGAGTGGCGGGTGTGTCGGCTGCCGTACCCTCGAAGCATGTCGCTCTACGCCGCGTACGCCGGCAATCTCGACGCGCGGCTGATGACCCGCCGCGCCCCGCACTCGCCGTTGCGCGCCACGGGCTGGCTGAACGGGTGGCGGCTGACCTTCGGCGGCGAGCACATGGGCTGGGAGGGCGCGCTCGCGACGATCGTGGAGGCCCCGCGCTCCCAGGTCTTCGTCGCGCTGTACGAGATCGCGCCGCCCGACGAGGATTCCATGGACCGGTGGGAGGGCGTCGGCCTCGACGTCTACCGCCGCATGCGGGTCCGCGTGCACACCCTGGAGGGCGAGGAACCCGCTTGGGTGTACGTCCTCAACGGCTACGAGGGGGGACTCCCGTCGGCGCGGTACCTCGGCGAACTCGCCGACGCCGCGGAGTCGGCGGGCGCGCCCCACGACTATGTGATGGAACTGCGGAAGCGTCCCTGCTGAGGGTTTCCCACGGTCCTGCCGAGGGCTCCCCGCGATTCCGCTGAGCGCTTCCCACACATAACGCCCGTCACAGGTCTCGTTGGAAACGACAAGACAACGATCGCAATCCCGTGAGCTCTGTCATCTACGCGCGTAGGCCCAGACCAGCTACGCTCATCCGCGTGAACGCATCTCTTCTTCCGGACGACATCCAGGGCGACCCCCATGCCGCCGCTGACGCCGCCGCCACGCGCCTGCGCGAACTGACGGGCGCCGAGACCCACGACGTCGCTCTTGTGATGGGCTCCGGCTGGGGACCGGCCGTCGACGCCCTCGGCGTACCCGAGGCCGACTTCCCCGTCACCGAGCTGCCCGGTTTCCCGCCGCCGGCCGTCGAGGGCCACGGCGGCCGGATCCGCTCGTACAGGATCGGTGACAAGCGCACCCTGGTCTTCCTCGGCCGTACCCACTACTACGAGGGCCGCGGTGTCGCCGCCGTCGCACACGGCGTCCGTACCGCCGTCGCCGCCGGCTGCAAGACCATCGTCCTGACCAACGGCTGCGGTGGCCTGCGCGAAGGCATGCGCCCCGGCCAGCCGGTCCTGATCAGCGACCACATCAACCTCACCGCTACGTCCCCGATCGTCGGCGCCAACTTCGTCGACCTGACGGACCTGTACTCCCCTCGGCTGCGCGCCCTGTGCAAGGAGATCGACCCGGCTCTGGAGGAGGGCGTCTACGCCCAGTTCCCCGGGCCGCACTACGAGACTCCGGCGGAGATCCGCATGGCTCGGGTGATCGGCGCGGACCTGGTGGGCATGTCGACGGTGCTGGAAGCGATCGCCGCGCGTGAGGCGGGTGCGGAGGTGCTGGGTATTTCCCTGGTGACGAACCTCGCCGCGGGTATGACGGGTGAGCCTCTCAACCACGAGGAAGTTCTCCAGGCGGGCCGGGATTCCGCTACGCAGATGGGCTCACTGTTGGCCCAGGTGCTCGGCAGGCTGTAGGAACCGTCCCCAGGGGGCTCCCGCCCCCTGGACCCCAGGATAATTTCCCACCCACCCGCCTGTCTCGGTCGGTCGAGAAGCTGAAGTAACAACACACCACGAGAGGTTGACCGGACGTGCACGACGACGAACTCATCGCGCGGGCCAGGACCTGGCTCGCCGAGGACCCCGACGCGGACACCCGTGACGAGCTCGCCAAGCTCATCGACGCCGGGGACGTCGCCGAGCTCGCCGAGCGCTTCAGCGGCACCCTCCAGTTCGGCACCGCCGGCCTCCGTGGCGAACTCGGCGCCGGGCCCATGCGGATGAACCGCGCGGTCGTCATCCGGGCCGCCGCCGGACTCGCCGCGTACCTGAAGAAGAACGGCGGCAGCGACGGAGTCGTCGTCATCGGATACGACGCCCGCCACAAGTCCGCCGACTTCGCCCGCGACACCGCCGCCGTGATGATCGGCGCGGGGCTCAGGGCGGCCGTACTGCCCCGCCCGCTCCCCACCCCCGTACTCGCCTTCGCCATACGGCACTTGGGCGCGATCGCCGGCGTGGAGGTCACCGCCAGCCACAACCCGCCCCGGGACAACGGCTACAAGGTCTACCTCGGCGACGGCTCCCAGATCGTGCCGCCGGCCGACGCGGAGATCGCCGCCGAGATCGAGGCGATCGGCTCACTGCACGACGTGCCCCGCCCGGACACCGGCTGGGAGACCCTCGACGACGCCGTCCTGAACGCCTATCTCACCCGCACGGACGCCGTACTCGCCCCCGGCTCGCCCCGCACCGCCCGCACCGTCTACACGGCGATGCACGGCGTCGGCAAGGACGTGCTGCTGGCCGCGTTCGCCCGGGCCGGGTTCCCCGAGCCCGTGCTCGTCGCCGAACAGGCCGAGCCCGACCCGGACTTCCCGACCGTCGCGTTCCCCAACCCGGAGGAGCCCGGCGCGATGGACCTCGCCTTCGCGCGGGCCCGCGCCACGGACCCCGACCTGATCATCGCCAACGACCCCGACGCCGACCGCTGCGCCGTGGCCGTCAAGGCGGACGGGAACTGGCGGATGCTGCGCGGCGACGAGGTCGGCTCCCTGCTCGCCGCGCACCTCGTGCGGCGCGGCGCCCGGGGCACCTTCGCCGAGTCGATCGTCTCCTCGTCCCTGCTGGGCCGTATCGCCGAGAAGGCGGGTCTGCCCTACGAGGAGACCCTCACCGGCTTCAAGTGGATCGCCCGCGTGGACGGCCTGCGCTACGGCTACGAAGAGGCCCTCGGCTACTGCGTGGACCCGGACGGCGTACGCGACAAGGACGGCATCACCGCGGCGCTCCTGATCACCGAGCTGGCGTCCGAGCTGAAGGCGGAGAACCGCGATCTGCTCGATCTCCTCGACGATCTCGCCGTGGAGCACGGTCTGCACGCCACCGACCAACTGTCCGTCCGCGTCGAGGACTTGTCCCTCATCGCGGATGCCATGCGACGGCTGCGCGAGCAGCCCCCGACCGCGCTCGCGGGGCTGGCCGTCACCAAGGCCGAGGACCTGACCGAGGGCACGGACAAACTCCCGCCCACCGACGGCCTGCGCTACACGCTCGACGGCGCCCGCGTCATCGTCCGGCCCAGCGGCACCGAGCCCAAACTGAAGTGCTACCTGGAGGTCGTGGTCCCCGTCGCCACGCACGCCGACCTCCCGGCGGCCCGGGCGCGGGCCGCCGAGACCCTCGCGACGATCAAGCGGGACCTGTCGGCGGCGGCCGGTATCTGAGCGTCGTATCCGGCGGGGTGCCCGCCGTGACCGTCCCGCACAGCGGTCAGGACAGCCACCGCGCTACGAGCAACGCGGTCCACCCCAGACCGAGGAGCACGGCGAACGGCCACAGCGGGCGTCCGTGCTCCTTCTCGTCGCCCTCTCCCGTAGGGCGCAGGGCGGGATCGGCGATCATCGCGGAGAGTTCGGCGGCCAACGCGTCGTAGGGATGGATCCGTCCGCGCCGGCGCTGCCACCAGGCCCAGCGGGGCGCGGCCACCGACCAGTCGTCGCCGTGGCGCACGCTCAGCTGCAGTTCGAAGGACTCCCGGCGGACCGAGCGAAGGTCGTCCCAGGGGATGTGGCGCGGGGCGCGCAGCCGGTTCAGCCAGATGCCGGTGCGGTCGGCGGTGACGCGCCAGCGCAGTTTCACCGGGACTCGGACGGCGCACATCAGGCCGGTGAAGAGCAGCAGCGCTCGGAACCAGAGGCTGTCGTCGATCGCCAACAGGAAGTACCCCGCACACCACTGCACCGTCAGGAAGCTCGCCAGCCAGTCCGCCGGCCCCGCCCGCCAGCGCCGTACCGGCACCACGGTGGTCCCCGCCCGCACGGTCGCGGCCAGTTCCTCGTCCCGCGCCGCCCGGACCGCCGCCCGCTCCTCCCGGGCTAGCCGTCGCCGCGCCACGCCCGCCGGCAACGGCCGTACGGGCCCGGTCGACCACTCCGCCACCGGCGGCTCGCCGGGCTTCTCCGCCGCGCCGATCAGCAGGATCTCGGCGCCGTCGCAGGGCGTGCCGTACAGGACGGCCTCGCGCAGGGGGGCGGGACCGGCGGCCGCGTGCGCGTCGAGGAGTTCCTCCGGTTCCTCCGGCGCCGCCTCGTCGTCCTTGTCGCCCCCCTCTCCCCCGTCGTCGCGTGCCGCCCTCGTCGCGACCGTGAACAGCGGTCGTAGCGCCTCCGTGTCGTCCGTCGCGTAGATCACCGCGTCCTCGTGCTCGTCCTTGCCGACGAGGACGCGCAGCACGGGCGCGGGTGTCGTGCGCAGCGTGATCGCCCGTCGTCGGCCGAGGGCTCCGGAGAGGAGCAGGGTGAGTGCCAGGCCCACCGTGAACAGGCCCTCCGCGACCGCGAGTTGGCGGTCGCCCGCCCCGCGCCACAGGCCGGAGGTGGCGAGCAGGACTACACCGAGTACGCCCAGGCCGGCCCCGGACTTGAGGAAGAGACCGCCCCGCCGCACCGGCCCGTCCGCGTCCGGCGGCACGGCCGTGACCCCGTCGGTCGCGGCCAGGGCGCTTTGCCGCTGGCGGGCACGCGCGCGTGCCCGTAGCTCGGCGGCCGTCACGGAGGCCAGGACCAGCAGGGCGGCGCACACCAGGACCGGCCACGGCAGCCCGGTCCCCCGTACCGCCACCAGCACGATCAGCGCGGGGGCGGAGAATCGTACGACCTCGGGGCGCCACAGCCACCAGACAGCCTGGAGCGGCAGGAGCGCGATCAGGTCCGGGGGCAGGTCCGTCGTCGCCAGCAGGCCGAAGGCAGCCAACAGGGCGCACCAGATCGCCAGTTCGACGGACCATCGCCGCGGCCGGACCGGCACCCACCACGGCACCACCGCACCGGCCCACACGCGCGCGTGCTCCCCGTTCCAGTCCACGCACCCGTCGGGTATCGCGGAAACGGGCAGCGGCGACGACTCCCGGACGTTCGTGGTCATGACATCCCAGAGAGGTGTGAGTGGGGAGGTGCGAGGACGGCTACGCCGGTGCGGGCGGTGTCCGTCCGGTCAGCCCGTCGCCAGCAGGATCGCCAGGAGTACGGCACCTGCGACCGCCGGGGCGATCACCTCGTACGCCCAGCGCACGGTGACCTCGCCCTGCGCCGACTCCGCCTGCTCCCTGGTCTCCAGCAGCTCACGCAGGTCGGTCATGATCTGGTCGGACTCCGCGCGTGTGGGACCGGCCGGCACGCTTCCGCCCCGCATGGCGCTGCCCGCGCCCATCCCGCCGCCGAACCCGCCGAGCCCGCCGCCGAAGCCCAGGGCACCGGACCTGCCGCCGCGCTGCGCTCCCGCCGCCTCCGACGCGGCCCGTGATTCGCGCCGCGCCGCCTTCTTGCGGGCCCGCAGCGAGACCGGGACCGCCCACAGCTGGAACTTGGCGCCCGCCTTCGTGACGGCCTCGTTCGAGAACCCGGACCGCAGCGTGGCGATCTCGCCCCACGGCAGCACGACGACCCGGAACGGGTTGCGGACGCGCAGCCGGTCCTGGTTGGAGTACACCGCCGGGCGCAGCGTGAACGCGGCGATCGCCGGTACGACGAGGATCATGCCCGCGAGGGCGAGCCACGGGGTGCGGCCGTGGCCGCTCGCGAGGGCGTCGATGCCGAGCCAGCCGACGATGGCCAGCAGCAGGACACCGCCGACGAGGCCCGCGGGTGAGCGGTAGATCCGGTCTTTGGTCTCGGGGAGCGGGGTCGTCATGGTGCGATTCTGCCTCAGGGGTTCGCCTGGTCGCCGATGGGGACCTGTTCGTTTGCGAGTGCAGGTCCACTGTGGCTGGTCGCGCAGTTCCCCGCGTCCCTTTGGGGCGCGCATCTCCCCGGGGTGTACAGCCGCTACGCGCGTAGATATGCTCGGGTGGTGACCATGCCCACCACTGCACCCACAGCACACGCTCTCGGCGACGTCACCGCGTCCGACAGCACGCTGCGCCGCTTCCTCCACGGGCTGCCCGGCGTCGACGCGGTCGGCCTGGAGGCGCGTGCCGCCTCGCTCGGGACCCGTTCCATCAAGACCACCGCGAAGGCGTACGCCATCGACCTCGCCATCTCGATGGTCGACCTGACGACGCTGGAAGGCGCGGACACCCCGGGCAAGGTCCGGGCGCTCGGCGCCAAGGCTGTCCGCCCCGACCCGACCGACCGCACGAGCCCCTCGACCGCGGCCGTCTGCGTCTATCCCGACATGGTGGCCACCGCCAAGGAGGCCGTCGCCGGTTCCTCCGTGAAGGTCGCCTCCGTCGCCACCGCGTTCCCGGCCGGCCGTGCCGCGCTCGACGTGAAGCTGGCCGACGTGCGCGACGCGGTCGCCGCGGGCGCCGACGAGATCGACATGGTCATCGACCGCGGGGCGTTCCTCGCGGGCAACTACATGAAGGTGTACGACGAGATCGTCGCCGTGAAGGAGGTCTCGGGCGCCGCCCGCCTGAAGGTCATCTTCGAGACCGGCGAACTGTCGACGTACGACAACATCCGCCGCGCCTCCTGGCTCGGCATGCTGGCCGGCGCGGACTTCATCAAGACGTCCACCGGCAAGGTCGCCGTCAACGCGACGCCCGCGAACACCCTGTTGATGCTGGAGGCGGTCCGGGACTTCCGCGCCCAGACCGGCGTCCAGGTCGGCGTGAAGCCCGCGGGCGGTATCCGCACCTCCAAGGACGCGGTCAAGTTCCTGGTCATCGTCAACGAGACGGCGGGCGAGGACTGGCTGGACAACCACTGGTTCCGCTTCGGCGCGTCCTCACTCCTGAACGACCTGCTGATGCAGCGTCAGAAGCTGGCCACCGGCCGCTACTCCGGCCCCGACTACGTGACGGTGGACTGATCCAACATGGCATCCACATCTGCATCCGCTTTTGAGTACGCACCGGCGCCCGAGTCCCGCTCGGTCGTCGACATCGCGCCGTCCTACGGCCTGTTCATCGACGGCGAGTTCACCGAGGCGGCCGACGGCAAGGTCTTCAAGACCGTCAGCCCCAGCACGGAGGAAGTCCTCTCCGAGATCGCCCAGGCGGGCGAGGCGGACGTCGACCGCGCGGTGAAGGCCGCCCGCAAGGCCTTCGAGAAGTGGTCGGCGCTGCCCGGCTCCGAGCGCGCCAAGTACCTGTTCCGCATCGCCCGGATCATCCAGGAGCGCAGCCGCGAACTGGCCGTCCTGGAAACCCTGGACAACGGCAAGCCCATCAAGGAGACGCGCGACGCCGACCTCCCCCTGGTCGCCGCGCACTTCTTCTACTACGCGGGCTGGGCCGACAAGCTGGACCACGCCGGCTTCGGGGCGAACCCGCAGCCCCTCGGCGTCGCGGGCCAGGTCATCCCCTGGAACTTCCCGCTCCTGATGCTGGCTTGGAAGATCGCCCCGGCGCTGGCGACCGGCAACACGGTCGTGTTGAAGCCCGCGGAGACGACCCCCCTCTCCGCACTCTTCTTCGCGGACATCTGCCGCCAGGCCGGTCTCCCCAAGGGCGTCGTCAACATCCTTCCGGGATACGGCGATTCGGGCGCCGCGCTCGTCGCGCACCCGGACGTGAACAAGGTCGCCTTCACCGGCTCCACGGCCGTCGGCAAGGAGATCGCTCGCCAGGTCGCGGGCACCCGCAAGAAGGTCACCCTCGAACTCGGCGGCAAGGGCGCGAACATCGTCTTCGACGACGCCCCCATCGACCAGGCCGTCGAAGGCATCGTCACCGGCATCTTCTTCAACCAGGGCCAGGTCTGCTGCGCGGGCTCCCGGCTCCTCGTACAGGAGTCGATCCAGGACGAGTTGATGGACTCGCTGAAGCGGCGGCTGTCCACGCTGCGCCTCGGTGACCCGCTCGACAAGAACACGGACATCGGCGCGATCAACTCCGCCGAGCAGCTCTCCCGCATCACCACGCTCGTCGAACAGGGCGAGGCGGAGGGCGCCGAACGCTGGTCCCCTGAGTGCGAACTCCCGTCCTCCGGCTACTGGTTCGCCCCGACGCTCTTCACGAACGTCACCCAGGCGCACACCATCGCCCGCGACGAGATCTTCGGCCCGGTGCTGTCGGTGCTGACCTTCCGTACGCCCGAGGAGGCGGTCGCGAAGGCCAACAACACGCAGTACGGCCTCTCCGCCGGCATCTGGACGGAGAAGGGCTCCCGCATCCTCGCGGTCGCGAGCAAGCTGCGCGCGGGTGTCATCTGGTCCAACACGTTCAACAAGTTCGACCCGACCTCGCCGTTCGGCGGCTACAAGGAGTCGGGCTTCGGCCGCGAGGGCGGTCGCCACGGCCTGGAGGCGTACCTCGATGTCTGATCGCAACAACGAACGCCTCAGCGTCTTCAAGACCTACAAGCTGCACGTCGGGGGCAAGTTCCCCCGTAGCGAGAGCGGCCGGGTGTACGAAGTGACGGACTCCAAGGGCAAGTGGCTCGCGAACGCGCCCCTTTCCTCCCGCAAGGACGCCCGTGACGCGGTCGTAGCAGCCCGCAAGGCGTTCGGCGGCTGGTCCGGCGCGACGGCGTACAACCGGGGCCAGATCCTCTACCGCATCGCCGAGATGCTGGAGGGCCGCAAGGACCAGTTCGCGCGTGAAGTCGCCGACGCGGAAGGCCTGTCGAAGTCCAAGGCGGCTGCCGTGGTCGACGCGGCGATCGACCGCTGGGTCTGGTACGCGGGCTGGACGGACAAGATCGCGCAGGTGGTCGGGGGCGCGAACCCGGTAGCGGGCCCGTACTTCAACCTCTCCTCGCCCGAGCCGACAGGCGTGGTCACCGTCCTCGCACCCCAGGAGTCGTCGTTCCTGGGCCTGATCTCGGTCGTCGCCCCGGTGATCGCGACCGGCAACACGGTCATCGTCATCGCGAGCGAGAACTCCCCGCTCCCGGCACTGTCGTTGGGCGAGGTGCTGGCCACCTCCGACCTCCCCGGCGGAGTCGTCAACATCCTCTCCGGCAGGACGGCGGAGATCGCGGCACCCCTCGCCGCGCACCAGGACGTCAACGCGATCGACTTGGCCGGCGCGGACGACGTACTGGCGAAGGAGCTGGAGATCGCAGCGGCCGACAACCTCAAGCGGGTTCTCCGTCCACAGCCTGTGGATTACACGCAGACCCCGGGCATCGACCGCCTGACGGCCTTCCTGGAGACAAAGACGGTCTGGCACCCCACGGGTTCACTGGGGGCAGGTGGCTCCTCGTACTGACGCAGGGGGCGTGTCAACGCGGGGGGGGACGTGTCGTATCAAGCGGCCGCAGGCCGCTTGTCCAGGGGCGCGGGGAACTGCACGACCAGCCACGACGGACGCGCACCCGGCAACAAGTCCGCAGTTCCCCGACCGCCCCCGCAACTCAACCCCCGAGCAGCCCCGTCACCTGCCCCACCACCGGCATGCTCCCGATCGACTGAGCCTCCGCCACCGGCCCCGTCAACGCCTGCGAGGCCAGCGGCTGAAAGTCGGCGAGCTGGGTCGCGACCCCGTTGTCGAGCGGGTCGACACCCGTCCCCGCGAGCGGGTTCGGCTTGAGCCCGGCGACCGGCCCGGTGACGTAACCGACCGTGCCGGTAAGGGCGCCCAAGCCGGCCGCGGGGTCGATCTTGCCCAGAGACGTGGGCCGCGTCCGCATCACGTCGACCACCGGCGCGGTGTCCGCGGCGGCCGTCGCCGCGCCCGCGCCCACGGCGCCTGAGGCGATCGCGAGGGCGACGAGGGCGCGCTGGGCGGTCGGATGCGGAGGGGACGTGTGTCGTGCCATTGCTGGTGCCACCTTCTGGTGCGCAGGGTAATCAGGTCGATACGAAGGGTAGTTGACGTGTGATGCGCGTTCCACTGGCGACCCGCGGGGTCGGCAGGACGTACGGAATGCGTCAAACTGGTGTCCCGTGAGCATCCTTTCGCCGTCACCGGCCCGTGTCGTGCTGCTGTGCGGCCCCTCGGGTTCCGGCAAGTCCCTCGTCTCCGCCCGGTCCGGTCTGCCCGTGCTGCGGCTCGACGACTTCTACAAAGAGGGCGACGACCCGACGCTGCCGCAGGTGGCGGGGAGTTCGGACATCGACTGGGACCACCCCGGCTCCTGGGACGCGGACGTGGCGGTCACCGCGATCGTCGAGCTGTGCCGCACGGGCCGTACGGACGTGCCGGTCTACGACATCTCGCTCAGCGCCCGTACGGGCACGGAAGCGGTCGATGTCGGCCGGACCCCGTTGTTCATAGCGGAGGGCATCTTCGCCGCCGAGGTCATCACCCGCTGCCGGGAACTGGGCGTCCTCGCCGACGCGCTGTGCCTGAGCCGGGGCTCGGTGCGCACCTTCCGCCGGCGTTTTCTGCGGGATCTCAAGGAGGGCCGCAAGTCCGTGCCGTTCCTGTTGCGGCGCGGCTGGCGGCTGATGCGGCTGGAGCGCTCGATCGTGGCCCGGCAGACCGGGCTCGGCGCATACGCCTGCGACAAGGACGAGGCCCTGGGCCGGCTCGCCGCGGCGGCGGTCGGACGGCGCCCGGCGGCGGCTTCCACGCCCGCCCCCGACCCGGCCCCCGCCCCCACCAGCTGACGGCACACAAAAAGCGGGACTGGACGGACCCCCCGGCCCTCCAGTCCCGCTCTCTCCGTTCCCCCGTGGTACTTCCCCCGTGCTTTCCCCCATGGTCCGGCGGGGCCCCGGCGGGGGGCCCGCGGGCCCGGCGCCGGCCGGGCCCCCCCGCCCCGCCCCGCGCGCGGGCGGGCCCCCCGCGGCGGGGGGGCGG
>NZ_JBHXME010000228.1:0-13520 GCF_042721125.1 Streptomyces sp. NPDC058469 | reverse complement strand
CGCCCCGGCCGTCGGCGGAACCCAGCCCTGCGGCGCGACGGGCGGCACCTGCTCCCGCTCCATGACCCCGCGCCGCCGGATCTTGTTGAGCACGAACACGTTCCCCAGGTGCATCACCCCGAGCACCAGCAGCACCACGCCCACCTTCGTCGACAGGGCCTCGAAGATGCCCCGGGCGTCGTCGATGGTGCCGTCGCCGCTGAGGTACAGGGCGACAAACCCGAGGTTGACGAGGTAGAAGCCCACCACCAGGAGGTGGTTCACGGCCTCCGCGAGTTTTTCGTTCCCCTGGAGGACGTCGGCGAGGAAGATCCGCCCGTTGTGGCTGAGCGTGCGGGCCACCCAGACGGTGAGTCCGATGCTGACGATCAGATAGATGACGTAGGCGATGACCGTGCGGTCCATGCGCCTCCCCCTTCTTGAACACGTTCAAAAATGCCGACAGGAAGAACTGTAAGAGCATTTTTGAACGTGTTCAACTTGCTTGCGCTGGGACCTGCGTCACACCCGCCGCGCCAGCTCCGGCCGCTTCGAGTAGTCCGTGAATCCGATGACGTTGCCCCAGGGGTCGGCGATCTCGACGGTCCACCCGGTGGCCACGGAGAACGGCGGGTCGAGCAGCGCGATGCCGGCGGCGCCGAGGTGCTGGGCGGCCTTCCGCGCGTCCGGGACCTCCAGCCACACGCGCGGCGAGGGCCAGGGGGGTGGCCTGTGTCCCAGCCCGTCTTCCTGCCGCAGGAGAACTCCGGGCGTCTCGCCGCCGACCTTCAGGATCGCGATCCCGGCCTCGTCGAGCCGGAACCCGAGGGTGAATCCGGCGCGCTCGTAGAAGCCGACGGCCTCGGGGAGGTCCCCGACGGGGAGGAGGACGTTGTCGAAGCCGAGCAGTTCGTACGACTCTTCATCTGACATGCCGTCAGATTAGGTGTTCGCAGATGAAGGACGTGGAGGGGCTGACCGCGGGCCGAACATGTGATCACCCGTTGAGGTGAAGCGCCCCGCATTCCCTCTCGGTACGCTCGGCGGACTGGACGACGAGTCGGCGTACCGCTGGGTGGGAGAGGAAGTTCTCTTGGCCAGGGAAGTACTGACCGTCAGCCTCCCGTCCCCGGACGCGGGGGTGGTGCGGCGGGCCGTCGCCGAGGCCATCGCTCCCTACGACCACAACGCCGACGGGGACGACCTGCCGCCGGGTGAGTGGGACTCGTGGACGATGGGAGCCGCGGGACGGGAGTTCTGGGTCGAACCCGGATCCGAGAGCGATCCCCTTGTCACCCGCGGCCACGAACCGGTTCGTGAGGGCAAGGTCCACTTCATCGCGCCGGATCGCTGCTCCGGGGGCCCGGCACGGCTCCTCGACCTCGACGCGGCGTCCGGGACGCCAACCCGGACATCCCGCCGCCGTTCGACAAGCGGTCCGGTCCCCTTCGTTCGGTTCCGGTCGACGCCGATGGCGGGCGTGGGCTGTTGCTCGTCATCCACTGCGCCGTGGCGTGGGGCGGGTATCCGCTCGGGGACGATCTCTTCGGGATGGGCGGGAAGTTGCTCTGGTGCGAGCTGGCGTCGGTCTGAGCCGACAGGGGCCCGGGGCCCTCAATCGCCCTTCGGCTGACCCGCCTTGAGGATCTCCGCCACGTCGAGGGTGACCTTCGCGCCGAGGGAGTCGGGGAGGGTGACGAGTTCGCCGGGGGCGTGGAGGCGGTGGGTCGCGTACTCGTCCCCCGCCGGGTCGGTGAGGACGTGGAGGCGCTGGTGGTTGCGATCGACGATGACGTAGACCGGGATCTTGGCCTGTGCGTACGCGGTGACCTTGGTGCGGAGGTCGGCCTTCCAGTTACTGGAAGTGACCTCCAGGACGAGTCGGAAGACCACGGGGTCGTAGCAGTTGTTCTCGACGAGGTGGTCTTCGATGTCGGCTTCGACGATGCAGAGGTCGGGAATCGCGTAGTCCTCGGGGCCGTCCGGCAGCCAGACACCGATGGCCTGGTGCACCTCGGTCTCGTTCTCATCGAGGCCAGCGGCCTCGAAAGGGCGAGTCGCCTTCTTCAGTGCCCTCGAATGAGCGACGTCGGGAGATGGCGTCACGAGGATCTGGCCTCCGATGATCTCGACACGGCGGCCCGGAAGGCGATCCATGATGCGGTTCGCCTCCACGATCAGCGACCGGTCGCCGTGCGGCTGCTCGACGGGTGCTGCGGACATCACGTGCCTCCCGTGGGCTGTTGTCGAGAGCATCATCGTAGGCCGGGCAGCCCTTGGGAGCCCTGAAAGAGGTGTTCACCCGATCGTGGCCCCGCACGCCCGAGGGCCCCGTTCCCAGAACAGGAACGGGGCCCTCATGGCCGTACAAGAAGACGTCGTACGAGAAGGATCCTCAGAAGCGCCGCGTGATCAGCGCCCGCTTGACTTCCTGGATCGCCTTCGTGACCTCGATGCCTCGCGGGCACGCGTCCGTGCAGTTGAAGGTCGTGCGGCAGCGCCACACGCCGTCGCGGTCGTTGAGGATCTCCAGGCGTTGTTCGCCCGCCTCGTCGCGGCTGTCGAAGATGAAGCGGTGTGCGTTGACGATGGCGGCCGGGCCGAAGTACTGGCCGTCGTTCCAGAAGACCGGGCACGAGGACGTGCAGGCCGCGCACAGGATGCACTTCGTGGTGTCGTCGAAGCGCTCGCGGTCCTCCGCCGACTGGAGGCGTTCCCGGGTCGGCTCGTTCGTGTCCTTCGTGATGAGGAAGGGCATGACGTCTCGGTATGCCTGGAAGAACGGGTCCATGTCGACGACCAGGTCCTTCAGGACCGTCAGACCCTTGATCGGCTCGACCGTGATCGGCTTCTCGGGGTTGAGGTCCTTGATCAGGGTCTTGCAGGCGAGACGGTTCTTGCCGTTGATCCGCATCGCGTCCGAGCCGCAGATGCCGTGGGCGCACGAGCGGCGGAACGTCAGCGTGCCGTCCAGCTCCCACTTGATCTTGTGGAGGCCGTCGAGGACGCGCTCCTTGGGGTCGATCTCCAGCTGGAAGTCCTCCCACGTCGCTTCCGCCGAGACCTCGGAGTTGAAGCGGCGGATGCGGAAGGTGACCGTGATGTAGGGGGAGTCGGCGAAGCCGGGCTCGGGCTGGCCGGCCGCTTCCGCCTTGTCCAGAACAGGGGTAGCCATCAGTACTTACGCTCCATCGGCTGGTAGCGGGTCTGGACGACCGGCTTGTAGTCGAGACGGATGGACTCGGTGCCGTCGTCGCCGACCTCGCGGTACGCCATGGTGTGGCGCATGAAGTTGACGTCGTCGCGGTTCGGGTAGTCCTCGCGGTAGTGACCGCCGCGGGACTCCTTGCGGGCGAGGGCCGAGACCGCCATGACCTCGGCGAGGTCGAGCAGGTTGCCCAGCTCGATGGCCTCCAGCAGGTCCGTGTTGAACCGCCGGCCCTTGTCCTGGATCGAGACGTTCCGGTAGCGCTCGCGCAGCTCCGCGATCTTCTCGACCGCCGTCTTGATCGTCTGCTCGGTGCGGAACACCATGACGTTCGCGTCCATGCACTCCTGCAGCTCGCGCCGGATGACCGCCACGCGCTCGGTGCCGGTGGAGTTGCGCAGGTGCTCGACCTGGTCGATGACCTGCTGCGCCGGGTCCTCCGGCAGCTCGACGTACGTCGCCTTCTGGCTGTACTCCGCCGCCGCGATGCCCGCCCGCCGCCCGAACACGTTGATGTCCAGGAGGGAGTTGGTGCCGAGCCGGTTGGCGCCGTGCACCGACACGCACGCGACCTCGCCGGCCGCGTACAGGCCCGGGACGACCGTGGTGTTGTCCGTGAGGACCTCACCCTGGACGTTCGTCGGGATGCCGCCCATCGCGTAGTGCGCGGTGGGCTGGATCGGGATCGGGTCCGTGTACGGCTCGATACCGAGGTACGTGCGCGCGAACTCCGTGATGTCCGGGAGCTTGGCGTCCAGCTGCTCCGGCGGGAGGTGCGTCAGGTCCAGGTACACGTGGTCGCCCTCGGGACCGCAGCCGCGGCCCTCCCGGATCTCCGTGTAGATGGAGCGCGAGACGACGTCACGCGATGCGAGGTCCTTCATGACCGGCGCGTACTTCTCCATGAAGCGCTCGCCGTCCTTGTTGCGGAGGATGCCGCCCTCACCGCGGGCGCCCTCCGTCAGCAGGATGCCCATGCGCCAGATGCCGGTCGGGTGGAACTGGAAGAACTCCATGTCCTCCAGCGGCAGCCCGCGCCGGTACACGGCCGCCTGGCCGTCGCCGGTCAGGGTGTGCGCGTTCGACGTCACCTTGAAGAACTTGCCGCAGCCGCCGGACGCGTAGATCACGGCCTTCGCCTGGAAGACGTGGATCTCGCCGGTCGCCAGCTCGTACGCGACGACGCCCACCGACGTCTTCACGCCGTCGACATCGGCGATCAGCTGGTCGAGGACGTAGAACTCGTTGAAGAACTCCACGCCCTCCTTCACGCAGTTCTGGTACAGCGTCTGGAGGATCATGTGGCCGGTGCGGTCGGCCGCGTAGCAGGACCGGCGGACCGGGGCCTCGCCGTGGTTACGGCTGTGACCGCCGAACCGGCGCTGGTCGATCGTCCCGTTGGGCGTCCGGTTGAACGGCAGGCCCATCTTCTCCAGGTCGAGGACCGAGTCGATGGCCTCCTTCGCCAGGATCTCGGCGGCGTCCTGGTCGACCAGGTAGTCGCCGCCCTTGATCGTGTCGAAGGTGTGCCACTCCCAGTTGTCCTCCTCCACGTTGGCGAGCGCGGCGGCCATACCGCCCTGCGCGGCGCCCGTGTGGGAGCGGGTGGGGTAGAGCTTCGTCAGGACCGCGGTGCGGCTGCGCTTCGTCGACTCGATCGCGGCGCGCATACCGGCGCCGCCGGCGCCGACGATGACGGTGTCGTACTTGTGGATCTTCATCAGGAAATTCCTCAGCCCCGTTGCCTAACGGATGTTCGGGTCGAAGGTGAAGATCACCAGCGTGCCCAGCAGGATGGTGAACACCGTGGCGGTGTAGAGCAGGCCCTTGAGCCACAGCCGGGTGTTCGCGCGCTCCGCGTAGTCGTTGATGACCGTGCGCAGGCCGTTGGCGCCGTGCAGCATCGCGAGCCAGAGCATCAGCAGGTCCCAGACCTGCCAGAACGGCGAGGCCCAGCGGCCCGCCACGAAGGCGAAGCCGATCTTGGAGACACCGCCGTCCAGCACGAGCTGGATCAGCAGGTGGCCGAGGACCAGGACGACCAGCACGACACCGGACAGGCGCATGAAGAGCCAGCCGTACATCTCGAAGTTGCCCCGGGTCGACTTCGGGGTCTTCTTGGTGCGCATGCGCGGGGCCTCGATGAGGGGCGCCGGGTTGTCTACGTTGTAGACGGACGCGCTCTCGACGGGGCCGATGCCCGACGTCGCGGTTTCAGTCGTGGACATGTGGCGTCAGCTCCCGAACAGAACACGAGCGGCGTGGCCGAGCACGGGGTAGATCGCCCCGAGCATGAGCACGAGCCACAGGCCGACGACTGACCAGAGCATCTGCTTCTGGTAGCGCGGGCCCTTCGACCAGAAGTCGACGGCGATGACGCGCAGGCCGTTGAGGGCGTGGAAGAGGATCGCGGCGACGAGGCCGTACTCCAGCAGTGCCACGATCGGCGTCTTGTAGGTGGCTACGACCTTGTCGTAGTCCTCGGGGGAGACACGCACAAGAGCGGTGTCCAGCACGTGTACGAACAGGAAGAAGAAGATGAGGACGCCGGTGACTCGATGAGCCACCCAGGACCACATTCCTTCCCGGCCGCGGTACAGCGTTCCAGCCGGCACGGAAGAACCCTCCGGGAGCGGGGATTTAGGGCCGCGCCGGCTTCTCTGTCGGTCGGGCCCGGCCGGGTACGGTCCACCGGCCCTCAGCATCGTAACCAGGCGCTGACGCGGGTCTTACGGCGGGCCTGCCGGTGTGATCAAACTGGCACCCAAAGGTGCACGTACGGGCTAGTTTCGGGCGGCCAGTGGGGTGGGGGGTTCGTGTTATTTGCCGGGTGCGGGCCGTTTGTGGCTGGTCGCGCAGTTCCCCGCGCCCCTAAAGACTAAAAACACTCAGCAAGCGCCCTCTTGCAAGGCGCCGTAGCTCCTCCGCGACCACCACCCGCTCCTCCTCCGGATCGTTCGTCAAACGTGACCGGATGCCTGCCAATACGTGGTCCAGGACCTCGTTCTTCGGTAGGTCGTCCACGCAGATGACGAACACATGGCCGAACCTCGCCTCGTACGCCGCGTGGGCCGCGTCCAGGGCCATGTGGGCGGCCTCGTAGGTGTCGGCCGGGATGGCGGGGAGGGACTCGCCCGCCAACGCCTCCGCCAAGTCCCCCGACGTCAGGTCGTACGCCGCCTCGTCGGACGCGGCGAGTAGGGAGTCCACGTCGGGGTAGGGGCGGTGGTCGGTGAGGCGGCGGGACCAGTGGAGGCTGTGGAGGCAGGTGAGGAGGGTGTGCCGGGCGTCGTCGGCGGGCGCGGTGTTGAACGCGTCCAGCGATTTCGGGGTCCGTGAGGTGCGGGACTGCTCGGGCAGCGCCGGAATGGCCACTCGGCCGGGGAGGTGGGGGAGGCGGTGCGCAGGCAGTGTGGATCCTCGCGTCACGGACGGTGCGGCAGGGGATGCGGTGAGAGATGTGGTGAGAAGTGCGTCACCACGTTATCGGGAGTGGTCATGAGGTGTCCGACAGATGCCCGAATTTCACCCGGACGGGAGAGTTTCGGAACGCGTGGTGGACACCCGCGATCCACCCGGGGCCGTAGGTTGGCGCCGTGAGCCAGCACAGGCGCCGCTCGTCGGCGAAGCAGGTGAAGCAGGTGAAGCGGAAGCGGGGGCTGATCGCGGTCGCCGCGGCCACTGTGGTGGTCGCGGGCGGGGTGGGCCTCGGGCTGTGGTCGGCGTCCGGCGACGAGGGAGGTTCCGGGGGCGCGGCGGTCGGGTCCGCCGACGAGACCTCCGCTGCCTCACGCGGCGCGGCCTCCCGTTCCGCGTCCCCGACGCCGAGTCCGACCCGGTCGTATCCGCTGTCGCGGACACCCCGCACCATTCCCGCCGTGCGCTCCCACACCCCCGCGCGCGGTCCCGGGTGGCGCCCCGCCAAGGGGGACCGGGTCGTCGTCGAGGACGCCGATCTCGTCGACGAGGGGCGGCTGATCGCCGGTGAGCTGGGGCTGACGTACGGCGGCGAGTCGAGTGACGTGCGCGCCGGGGACGTACGGCTGGCGCTGAACGACGACGAGGGTGCGAACCCGGAGTCGTACGCGATGACCGTGCGCGGCGGGCGGGTCAACATCAGCGGGCCCTCGGACGCGGGGGTGTTCTACGGCACCCGGACGCTCAAGCAGGAAGTGCACGGTGGCGGTACGGCGCCGGAGGGCGTCGTGCACGACCAGCCGGCCAAGCCGCGGCGCGGGTTCATGCTGGACATCGCGCGCAAACCGTTCACCGCGGCCTGGATCGAGGACCGGGTACGGGAGTTGGGTGACCTGAAGTTCAACGAACTCGGGCTGCACTTCTCCGACGACCAGGGCTTCCGGATCGAGTCGACCAGCCATCCCGAGGTCGTCTCCAAGGACCATCTGACCAAGGCGCAGGTCAAGCAGATCGTCGACCTCGCGGCCGGCCGGCACATCACCGTCGTGCCCGAGATCGACTCCCCGGGGCACCTCGGTGCGGTCATCGCCGCCCACCCGGATCTGCAACTGCGGAACGTGTCGGGCATCGCCACACGCGGTGCGATCGACATCTCCAAGGACGCGTCCGCCGCGATCGTCGACGAACTCCTCGACGAGTACGCCGGACTCTTCCCCGGCGACCAGTGGCACCTCGGCGGCGACGAGTACCAGGCGCTGACCGTCTCCAACCCCCAGGCTTCCTTCCCGCAGTTGGCCGCCGAGGCCACGAAGGCCTACGGCTCCGGCGGTACCGTCGCCGACCTCACCACCGGCTGGCTCAACGACCGCGCCGACACCGTCCGCAGCCACGACCGCACGATGCGGGTGTGGAACGACGGCTTCTTCAGGGGGACTTCGGTGGCGGCGGCCAAGGATCTCCAAGTCGCGTACTGGACGGGCAAGGAGATCGGCGCCCGGCAGCCCGTCGAGTACCTGAGCGCGGGGCGCAAAGTCCTCAACTACAACGACGAGTACCTGTATTACGTCCTCGGGGAGCCGCAGACCTTCGTCTATCCGACGGGGCGGCGGATCTACGAGCAGTGGACGCCTCGGGTGCTGCGCGGGACGCAGGCGGTCCCGGCGAAGTACGACGGTCAGATCCTCGGCGGTTCCTTCGCGGTCTGGTGCGACCTCGCCAACTCGCAGACGCAGAACCAGGTCGCGGCGGGTATTCGTATGCCGCTGCGGGCCACGGTCCAGAAGCTCTGGGATCCGGGGACGCCGGCGCTGACCTGGACGCAGTTCAAGTCGCTCGCGGACAAGGTGGGTTGAGCGGGGCGGTCGGCGCGGCTGGGCGGCTGCTGGACTTCAGGGATCGGCGGATCGTATGTTCCCCCTCCTGTTCGCACTCGGGGGGTTGCCGCATCATGTCCGTTCCCGTGCCTGGTCCCATACCCATGTCCTACCTGCGCTCGCCGATCGGCCTTGGCCGGGCCGCCGTCGTGCTGCTCGGGCTTGTCATTGCCGTTGATCTGTTCGCCGTCTACGCCGATTTCAGCCTGTACGACGTGACGGGCGACCTCGTGAACGGTGCGACCGGCGAGGCGGTGTTCCGGCGGACGGACGCGGTGGTGTCGCTCGACTCGCTGGCCGGGAAAGTCCAGTTGGGCTCGCTGGCCGTGTGTGTGATCGGGTACCTGTGCTGGTTCGTGCGGGTGCGGGCCAACGCCGGGGTGTTCGATCCGGGGGAGCAGAGCCTGCAGCCCTGGTGGGCGGTGGTTGGTTGGTTCGTCCCGTTCCTGAACCTCTGGTACCCGCGTGGGATCACCCTGGAGATCTGGGACGCCAGCGGCCCCGAGGGCACCCGCAGGTCGCATCTGCTGGTCAATGTGTGGTGGACGCTGTGGATCCTGTCGCTGATCGCCGACTGGATGGGCGACCTGCACTACGAGGAGCGCTTCGGGGCCGGCGGGAACCACGCCGTCGCCGAGTTTTCGCTGATTGCCGACGTCGCCGAGATCGTGGCCGCCGCGCTCGCGATCCTCGTCGTCCTGCGGCTGACCCGCATGCAGCACGAGAAGGCGCTGGCGAGGGCAGGGGTTCGGGTCGAGGTCTGAGGGATCCCGTCCCGTTGGCCGAAAACCTCTTCCTCTGCTTTCTCTGCCTGCTCGGGGGTGTCCCGTGTGACACTCCCGGGGTGGAGCACGCAGTCAGGGGAAACGCGGGCTTCATAGGGGAGGGGCCCCGCTGAGGGAGGTCTGGATGAGTCTGGTGGAACTGATCGCGCAGGCCGACGATCGCGCACTGGCCGTCGGCGGACTGGCTTGTTTGGATCGGTGCGTGCCGCTGCTGGGCGGTGACGACGAGGTGCTGCGGCCCCTGTGGACCAGCCTCGCGGACCCGGCCGTGGGGGAGACGTGGGGCGAGTCCCTGGAGCAGGCCCGTGCCAAGCTCCCCGCCCTTTTCGAGGAACCCGGCGAGGACCAGGCCGTGCGGCTCGCCCGCACGATGCTCGCGACCGCGCCGGCGGTCCCGGCCGGCACCGAGGTGCGGGAGTGGGCCGATGCCTGCTCGGTCGCCTCGCTGCGGATCCACCGGCTTCTCGAAGTCATGGCCCCGGCCGGCGACGCCGACGACATCAACTCCCGCCGTGAGGGTCGTACGGACGGCATGTCCCCCCTCGTCGCCGCCGAGCTGCGCCGTCAGGTCACCGTCCTCGAACTCCTCGCCGGAACCGGCTCGGGCGGACTGCGCCAGGTGCTCGCGGTGTCGACGGAGGGCCGGCGGGTGCTCCGCGCGGTGGTCTCGCGCCGGGCGCGCGGGCGGAGTTGAGCGCGGGGTCTGTGACGGTCGTGCGGTGGGGGTGGGGCGGTCCTGCGCCGGTCCGGGGAAATGCCCGGATCGGGGTGACGGAACACCGTCCCACCATGCTTTTCCTGGTGTGATGACAGAGCAGATGACAGACGTGACGACAGCGCGGGAGACCCGGCCCAGGGCCGCCGCGCGGCCCGTGCGGTGGGCGGCGGACGCGGTGGCGACGATGCGTGAGGGGGCCCGGGTGCGGCTCGACTACTCGGCGCAGAGCCTGTGGCGCGTCGACCGGATGATCGAGGAGATACGGCGGGACGGGGCGCCGTACGCAGCCATGGAGAGCGAGTTGCGCGGGTTCGGGGCGTATGCCGGTGAGGTGATCGCGCGGCAGACCGGCGGCGAGTGGTGGGCGACCGGCGGTGAGCACTGGCTGCGTACTCCGGAGGGCCGGTTGTGGGACCCCATCGACGAGGCGCGGCGGTGTTTCGGCGGGCACGGGTCGCTGCGCTTGCTGTGCCGGGACGCGGTGAACGGCGGTCGCCGGTAGGGCAGTTCGGCGGTACAGGGTCGCCGGCACGAGGCACGGCAAAATCGCCGCAATAAGAGACGCCAGCGTTCCCAAGGTGTGGGGTGCGGGAGGACGATGAGGGCGACCGCCGGACCCGGGGAGGATCCATGGCCGAGAACCGTCGTTGGTGGGCGCTGGTCGTCATCGCGCTCGCGCAGTTGATGGTCGTCCTCGACATGACCATCGTCAACATCGCACTCCCGTCCGCCCAGACCGACCTCGGCATGTCGGACGGGAACCGGCAGTGGGTCATCACCGCCTACACGCTCGCGTTCGGCGGACTGCTGCTGCTCGGTGGCCGGATCGCCGACCTCGCCGGGCGCAAGAACACCTTCATGATCGGGCTGATCGGCTTCGCCGCCGCGTCCGCGCTCGGCGGTGCCGCCGCCAACCAGGGCATGCTGTTCGGCGCCCGCGCCCTCCAGGGCGTGTTCGCCGCGCTGCTCGCGCCCTCCGCGCTGTCGCTGCTCACGACGACGTTCACCGACCCCAAGGACCGCAGCAAGGCCTTCGGTGTGTTCGGCGCGATCGTGGGCGCCGGCGCGGCAGTCGGTCTCCTGGCGGGCGGGTTCCTCACCCAGTACCTGGACTGGCGCTGGTGCCTCTACGTCAACGTGCCCATCGCGCTGGTCGCGTTCGCCGGTGCCTGGGTCCTGCTCAGCGACAGCTCCCGGCACCCCGAGGCCCACCTCGACATACCCGGCGCGCTCCTCGGCTCCCTCGGCATGCTGACGCTGGTGTACGGCTTCTCCGAGGCGGAGTCCCGGAGTTGGGGCGACGGCCTGGTGCTGACGCTGCTCGCCGCCGGGGTCGTGCTGCTCGGCGCCTTCGGGTTCTGGCAGACACGGGCGCGCGTTCCGCTGCTGCCGATGACGGTGGTGAAGGACCGTCAGCGGGTCGGCGCCTTCCTGACCATCCTGTTCGTCACCATCGGCATGTTCGGTGTGTTCCTCTTCCTCACCTACTACATGCAGCGCGTCCTCGGTTATTCGCCGGTCAAGACGGGCGTCGCCTATCTCCCCATCACCGTCGGCATGATCACCGGCTCGACCCAGATCGCGGCCCGGCTGCTCAACAAGGTCCCGCCGCGGACCCTGATGGTCCCGGGCCTGCTGCTCGCGGCGGGCGCGCTCGCGCTGATCGCCCAGGTGGGGGTGGAGCCCGCGTACGCCACGTACATCCTGCCCGGCATGCTGATGCTCGGCCTCGGCATGGGTACGGCGATGATGACCTCGGTGTCCCTGGCCACCGGAGGCGTCGCACCCCGCGACTCCGGCGCGGCCTCCGCCACCTTCAACACGGCCCAGCAGGTGGGCGGTTCGATCGGTACGGCCCTCCTCAACACGATCGCCGCCACGGTCACCACCCGCTACGCCACCGCCCACGCGGGCCCCGGCGCGAACCGGAAACTCCTGGAGGCGAAGGCCGCCGTGCACGGCTTCAACGTCGCCACCTGGTGGGCGATGGCCTCGATCCTGCTGGCCGCCCTCATCGCGGGCGTCCTGGTGAACGCGGACCGGGTGCCCACACCGGGCGCGGTGGCGAAGGAGACACCGCAACAGCCGGTGGACACCCCCATCTAGCCCTGCGACGTCGGCAACCAGCCCTACGACGCCTGCACTTGACCGCGTTCGAAGTAGGCGACGAGTTCCGGATCGAGTGGCGGTACCTCACGCGGGGTGCCGCCGTCCCGGAGCGACTCGGTGGCCCCCGCCCCGGCGGCCACCGCCATCCGTGCGGCGACCGGTGAGGTGTCGGTGCGCCCGCCGTGCCGTACGAACCGCAGGAACTCGTCGATCAACAGCGGGTCGGCGCCCCCGTGTTCGCCGTCCTGCTCGACGTCCGGCACCGTGTACTCCGCGTCGGCGTGCTCCCGGTATCCCGAGCGGCGGCTGTTCCAGACCTTCACCACCGCGCCCGGTCCGTCGCCGAAGTTCTCCAGCCGGCCCGCGTCGCCGACGACGGTGTAGTTGCGCCAGTAGTCCGGGGTGAAGTGGCACTGCTGGTAGGCGGCCAACACCCCGTTGTCCAGGCGCATGTTGACCAACGACACGTCCTCGACGTCGATGACCGGGTTGAGCGCCCGCTGGGTGTGCGGCGGCCAGTGTCCGTCCTCGGTGTACCAGTCGGCGGTCTTCGGCTCGCCGGGTGAACGCCGGTGCGGAAGGCCGCCGTAGACCAAGAGGTCGCCGAACGCCTGCACTTGGCGGGTGCAGCCGCCGGCCAGCCAGTGCACCACGTCGAGGTCGTGGGCCGCCTTCTGCAGCAACAGGCCGGTGCTGTACCGGCGTTCGGCGTGCCAGTCCTTGAAGTACCAGTCGCCGCCGTAGCCGACGAAGTGCCGTACCCACACCGTCTTCACGGCGCCGATCGCGCCGCCCTCGACGAGGTCGCGCATCAGGCGGATCACCGGCATGTGGCGCATGTTGTGGCCGACGTAGAGGCGGGTGCCGGTCTCGTGGGCGGTGCGCAGGACGCGGTCGCAGCGTTCGACGGTGATGTCGAGGGGCTTCTCGACGAGGACGGGCTTGCCCGCGCGCAACGCCTCGCAGGCGAGGTCGGCGTGGGTGTGGTCGGGAGTGAGGACGAGGATCGCGTCGACGTCGGGGGACACGACAACTGCCCGATGATCAGCGGTTGTTGACGCACCCGGGAAGTCCCGGGCGGCCTCCTCCCGAGCCGCCGGGTCGGGGTCCGCGAGGGCGCTGACGCGGGAGCCCGCGCCGGGGCGGTGGGCGACGCGGGCGAGGCTGCCGCGCAGGCCGTAGCCGAGGACACCGATACGGAGGTCGGACATGGGTCTCCTTAGTTCGCGGGGACGCCACGGGCGGACGTTCACCGGGGCCAGAGGGACCGTGCCCCGTCGGCGGGCCGGAGATGTGCCGGGCGGGCCGCGAGCTGTGACGTTTCTGTGAGGGGCGGCGCTGATGGCGATGCCACGGAGTCCTGCGAGTCCTGCAACGCGTCCACGCCGGACAGGTCGAACACCGCGTCTTCGGCATCCGAGGGCAGCATC